>NZ_JBFAAF010000018.1:0-123994 GCF_040639595.1 Micromonospora sp. NPDC023814 | reverse complement strand
AGATAGAAGCGTCGCAACTCCTATCCTTCCAGCTCAGAGGGCACTTTCTATCTCCGGGGCCCCGCCGACCCGACAGTCATCGGTGGATCGAGGCTCAGGCGCTCGCCACACAATCGCACCCTGAATCAACATCTGCGCCATCCCGTATGCCGCCGACCCGCCCTCCTGGGAAGCGGGCCGCCGCCCAGTTCGCCACGTCAAGACGGCCTTGACACACGGCCGGACGCTGCCGGAACAGACTGCGTCGGCTCTCGTGTCACGGACCGCGCCCCCGACGGACACCGCCACAGTGGCGCAGTTGACCCAACCTCACCCGGCACGGACCCGACTCCCGGGGTCGGAGCTGGCCACCGACGGCCCCCCTCCCAGGTGAGCAGTTGACCTGACCCCGAGCAGCTGCGCGCCGGCTCCTGGACGACCGGCATGCCCTCGGCGGACACCACCCCCATGCCTGGGGCTTGCCGCGCGGACCCGGCACGCGCCCCTCCCTGCGCCGCGCTGCTCAGGCGCGGCGCGGCCGGCTGCCGGCGACGAACCTCCACCACTCCCCAGCTTTCCCGTCTGCGGCGGCCCGGGCTCCCCGCTCTCCGCGCCAGCCGCCGGACGTGTTGCGTGGCCGGAGTCGGAGCGCCAGCAAAGCGACGGACTCGCGCCCAGGCGACGGCGCGTGCGGCCCGTCAAGGGCCGCCTTGACAGATGTACAGAAACTCCTCCCAGACCGCCGGCAGCCGGCTGTCCGGTCTCAGGACCTCAGTGACAGATCGGTCTCAGGACCTGGGTGACAGTGTGCGTCGATGTCACAGGGGGCGTGGAAACTATCGGCCGTGGACGTAGATCGGTTCTGGCAGATCGTGGAACGGGCACGGGAGGCAGCCGGTCCAGCGGCGGATCGAGCAAGGCAGGACGGGCCGAGCGCGGTGGCCGAGGCGCTGGTGGTGGAGCTGACACGCCTACCGCTGCCTGAGATCGTGGCGTTCGACCAGACGCTCAGCGACCTGTGCGGTCTGGCTGACACAGGGGATATCGCCGCAGCGTGCTGGATCATCGAGCGTGGGTTCCTCTCCGACGACCGGTTCTCGGACTTCCGCGCAGGACTGATCGGCCTCGGCCGAAGCGCGTTCGAAGCCGTCATCACCGAACCCGACACGCTCGCTGAGCACCCTGCGGTGCAAGAAATCAGCACATCAGACGGGCATGACCTCTGGATCGGTGACGAGACGCTGCTGTTCGCCGCGCCGGAGGCGTACGAGCAGCACACCGGCGACCCCGACGCCTTCTGGGACGCTGCCGACGCTACCGATGTGAACACGGCTCGACCGACCCGCGCCCCGAAATAACGACGAGCGCTGGGACCTTCGCAACGAAGACGAGTGGCAAAGACGGCTACCCAAACTCGCCGCGCTGTTCCTCACCCATCGCTTCACACAGAGGTAGTCCCGAGGCACTGCGCCACCTAGAGCGCCACCCAGGTCCTGAGACCGATCTGTCACGGAGGTCCCGAAACCGGACACGCCGGCAGCCGGCCGGGGCCAGCTTCGACGCACGATGAGACGGGTTGACGTGTCAGGACCCGCTGCTACTCAGGCGGCCTGATCGTCAGGACCTCAGCCGAGCGCCGACGACGACCCGGCGATGTCGGCCAGTTGGGCCCGCGAGGTGATACCCAGCTTGGGAAACGCCTTGTAGAGGTGGTAGCCGACGGTCCGCGGGCTGAGGAAGAGCCGGGCGGCGATGTCACGGTTGGAGGCGCCGGTCGCTGCCAGCCGCACGACCTGGCGTTCCTGGGGAGTCAGCACGCTGAGCGGATCGTCGGCCTTGCGCGGCGCCGCCGGCACGTCCCCCGTCGCGCGCAGCTCCGCGCGAGCCCGCTCGGCCCACAGTCGCGCGCCGAGCCGGTCGAAGGTGTCCAGCGCGTCGCGCAGTTGCGTGCGGGCGTCCGCCCGCCGCCGTGCCCGCCGCAGCCACTCGCCGTAGGCGAGCTGCGTCCTCGCCTGCGGGTACGGCTGAACGTCCTGCTGGTGAAGCTGTACGGCGTGCGCGAAGTGCGCCTCGTTCTCCTCGACGAGGGCGCGGCACCGCAGGGCGATCGCGTCCGACGACGGCTGGCGGGCCTGCCGGGCCCAGGCCACACACCGGGCGAGCGGCTCCTTCGCCCGCTCCGGTGCGCCGCTGCGGACGGCTGCCTCCACCTGATCCGCGGCGCTGAGGAGGGCGATCCCCGCCGAGGGGATGGCCGCCAACTGCCGCAGGGCGGCGGCCGGACGCCCCAGGCCGAGCTCCAGCACGCCGAGTGCCCAGCGTCCGATGTCCGCCGCGAGGACCAGCCCCCGCTCGCCGGCTCCCGCTATGCCCTCTTCGGCCTTCGTGCGGCACTCTTCGACGTTCCCCTGGTGCGCGAGCACCCAGGCGAGCGAACACGTGAGGTGGCTGACCCGAGGCTCGTGGCCCAGATCCGTCGCCAGCCGCAGCCCCGCGTTCAGGGACGTCACGGCCTCGCCGTACCGGCCGAGCCACCCCTGCGCGAGTCCGTGGTCGTTGAGCGCGAAGGCGAGCCAGCCGATCATCCCGTTCTTCTGGCAGTCCGCCACGACCCGGCCGGTGATCTCCTCGCAGAGGGCGGCGCGGCCCAGCGGAAGGCAGACAGCGGCGGTGAAGGTCAGTCCCGGCACCCCCAGCCCCGCACGTGCGTGTGCGTCGACGGCCTCGCCCATGAGCCTGATCCCGCCGCCGACGTCACCGCCCAACAGGCGGCTCAGCCCGAGCGCCGCACCGACCAGCGGTGACCCGATCTCGGGAAGCGCGCGGAGACTCGCCGCAGCCTCCTCCGCCAGTCGGGCGTCACCGGCGAACCAGGCGCAGCGGATGGCCTCCACCAGCAACCAGGTGGCCCGCTCGGTGGAGCGGGGGGCCACGCGAGGGAGGTTGTCCAGGATGATCCGGCCCGCCGCGAGCGGTGTGCCCAACTCGAACTCCCGATGCGCGCGCACCTGGACCAGCGCAGCGATCATGTCCGGGTCGTCCACCTCAGGCGTCGCCCTGTCGGCGAGCGCGGCGGCGCGACCCGTCAGCCCCGCGTCACTGGCGGCCAGCGCGGCGGCGGCCAGCCGTTCGGATCGTCGCACCGGGTCGGCGGTGAGCTCGGCGGCCCGCTCGTAGGCGGTCGCGATCGCGGCGTGGCCGCCACGGGTACGCGCCCGTTCCGCCGCCCCCTCCAACTCCCGGGCGACGTCCTCGTCAGGGCCGAGCGTGGCGGCGGCCAGGTGCCACGTCCGCCGGCCGGCCGCGTCCACGGCGGCCGAGCGGGTGAGGGCGTCGGCGAGGGCTCGATGTACGGCGAAGCGCCGGGTGACCGGCGCGCTCTGGTAGGCGGCGGCCCTGATCAGGGGATGGCGGAATCCCACGGTCGCGCCCCTGATCTCGATCAGCCGACTCCGCTCGGCCTCCTCAAGGCCGTGGAGGGAGGCACCCGCACCCACCAGAGTCGCAAGCTCACCCGAGCCGTCCGCCGCCGCGATCAGCAACGCGGTCCGCGCCGGCTCGGCGAGCGCGGCTATCCGTGCGTGGAACGCTTCCTGGACCCGGTCGACGACCGGCATCGCGCCCACCGGCGGCAGTCGTCCCGCCCGCTGTTCGGCGGTGAGCGCGGCGGGCAGTTCGACGAGCGCCAGGGGGTTGCCGCCGGACTCCTCGATGAGGCGCTCCCGCACCTGCGGTGGAAGATCGGGGGGAAGCAGGGCCCCAGCGGCGGCGGCATCCAGCCCGCCCAGCCGGAGTTCGGGCAGCCCGACGGCAGGAAACCCCGCGCGGGCGGCGAAGATCATGACGACGCCTTCGGCCTCGAGGCGGCGGGCGGCGAACAGCAGCGCGTCGGCGGAGGCCTGGTCGAACCACTGTGCGTCGTCGACGAGGCAGAGCAGCGCGCCGTCTCCGGCGAGGTCGGCGAGGATGCTCAGGGTGGCCAACCCGACCAGGAACCGGTTCTCCGGGGCGGGGTCACCCAACCCGAGGGCGCCGCGGAGCGCGGCGGCCTGCGCGTCAGGCAGTGCCGGGATCCGGTCGAGCCCGGCACGCAGGAGCAGGTGGAGTGCGGCGAAGGGCAGCGTGGCCTCGGACTGGACACCGACGCCGCGCAGCACCCGCATGCCCTCCGCCCGTTCGGCGGCATGGTCCAGGAGCGCCGACTTGCCGATTCCCGCCGGGCCGCGGATGACCAGCACCCCGCTCCTGCCGGTTCTGGCCTCCGCCAGCAGCCGTTCGATGTCCGCCTGTTCCCCGGCTCGTCCGTGCAGCACGGTCAGGAACCTACCGTCACGACGACTGATTCGGCTCGGGGTGGATCTCCGTAGCGTCGTGCTCGCAAGCACGTCACGACTACGAACGGACCCCCAACATGACCACCGTCACCAGTCCCGCCCAGACCGTCGCCGACACCAAACTGCTCCGTTTCGCCCTCAAGCAGGACGCGATCGGCTCCGGCGGCAACGGGGTCGTGTACGTCGCCGTCGCCGCGATCTTCGGGGAGATGTTCGGCCTTCCCGCCGGCTTCCTCTACCCGGCCGGGGCGTTCCTGGTGACCTACGCGGCCGCCCTGTTGGTTCTCGCCTCCCGACCCGCGGTGAGCAGGGCCGCTGTGGGTGTGGTGATGGGTGCCAACGTCGCCTGGGTGGCGGCGAGCGTGATGGTGCTCGTCGCCGGTTGGTTCCCGCTGACCGGCCTGGGTACCGCACTGGTGATCGTGCAGGCGGTCGTGGTCGCCGGCTACACCGTCCTGCAGTTCGCCGGTCTTCGCAGGGCCGGCTGAGCGACCACCCCGGATCGCCCCGAGCCGCGACCGGGACCGCGGGAATCGGTCGTGCGCAGGGTGGCCACCCCGTCGGGCGGCCACCCTGCCGGCGTCAGAGGGGACTCAGCCTTCGGAACGTGTAGGGGCCAGGAGGCTGCCGCACGTCGGAGTTCACGCCGGCTCCGGTGGCGGCCCGGTGTAGCCGCTGCTCCACCGGAACCGGTTGCTCGGCTGCGCGTACTCCTCGACGATGTGCGCGATCCAGCCCGCCGTCCGGGCGACCGCGAAAATCACCTCCGCCGCGCCCGGCCCCATGCCGGTCGCGTGCGCCAACGCGGCGACAGCGAGGTCGACGTTGGGCAGGGCGCACCGCCGCGCCGCCGTGGCGATCAGACCGTCGACGGCCCGCCGCAGCTCGCCCCCGGTCGGCAGCTTCGCGACGAGATCGAGCAGGGCGACGCCGCGCGGGTCGCCGTCCGGGTACAGCGAGTGCCCGAACCCGGGCAGCGCGCCGGTCCGCAGCCACTCGGCGATCGCGGCCGGAGCCCCGTCCCGCAGCGCCACGTCGATCATCCGGTGGACGCTGCTGCCGACGGCTCCGTGCATCGGCCCGTCCAGCGCGCCGAGGCCCGCCAGCACCGCCGCGTAGGGGTTCGCCCGGGTCGACGCCGCCACGCGTACGGCGATGGTCGACGCGGCCAGGTCGTGGTCGGCGAGCAGGACGAGGGCGGCGTTCAGCGCCCGGAGCCCCGCTGCGGAGGGCAGCGCGCCCGTCAGCCGGGACCACAACCGGGTCGCCAGGGCGTCGTCGGCGGGGGCCTCGCCCGCGAGGGGCAGCGCGTCGACCATGCTGGACAGCAGCCCGGGCGCGAGCGCCGTCACGGTGGCGGGCGCCAGGTCGAAGCGCAGCGGGTCCATCGCGGCCGCCACGGCGACGATCACCGGCAGCCGGTCGAAGAGTCGGGCCTGGGCCGGCAGGTGACTGCTCGCCCGCCGCGCCGTCTCGAGGGTCTCGGCGGACGCCACGAAGGGCTCGGGGTGCCGCTGGCCCGTCCAGAGCCACCGGGCGATCTCCTCGAACGGCGTCACGGGCGCGAGCTTCGCGACATCCAGTCCCCGGTAGTGCAGCCGCCCGTACGCGATCAACGTGGTGGCGGTCCGCATCGCCGGCGCGGCATCGCGTTCCGGGCGGGTCGCCTGGGTGCGGGCGGCCAGCCGCTCGACGTCGACCAGCCGGAAGCGGCTGGTCCGCTCGCCGGGAACCTTGACCCTGGCGAGCAACCCCCGGCTGACGTACGCGTAGATCGTCTCCGGCTTGATGCGCAGGCGACGGGCCACCTCGGCGGTCGTCAGCAGTTGCTCCTCGGCCATGTGGTCATGGTCTCACGTTGACTGGATCAATGTTGACTGGCTCCGGCCGCCGGCACGACGCTGCCCACATGGCTGACACCATCACCGCTCCCCGCGGGCTCGCCGGCGTCGTGGTCACCGACACCACGGTCGGCCACGTCCGCGGCATCGAGGGCTTCTACCACTACCGGCAGTACTCCGCCATCGACCTCGCCGAGCGCCGGACGCTGGAGGACGTCTGGGCGCTGCTCATCGACGGCTCCGTGCCCGCCGAGCCCAAGGCGCTGCACGAGGAGATCGTCCCGTTGCGCCACATCCCGCCCGCGGTCGCCGCCGCGCTGCCCGACATCGCCACGGCGTCGACGTCGCCGGACCCGATGGGCGGCCTGCGCGCCGCGCTGGCCGTCGCCGGCCTCGCCGCCGGAGCCCGCCCGCTGTACGACACGACGCCCGCCGAACGGCGGGCGCAGGCCATGGCGCTCTGCGCGCTGACGCCCAGCCTGCTGGCGGCCCTGTACCGCCTGCGAGCGGGGCTGGAGCCGATCGAGTCGCGCGACGACCTGTCCCACGCGGCGAACTACCTGTACATGATCACGGGCGAGGAGCCCTCCGAACGGCACGCCCGGGCGATCGAGCGCTACCTGATCGCCACCGTCGACCACGGCTTCAACGCGTCGACCTTCACCGCCCGCGTCATCGCCTCCACCGGCGCCGACCTCTACGCCTGCGTCGGCGGCGCCCTCGGCGCGCTCTCCGGCCCCCTGCACGGGGGCGCCCCCAGCCGGGCCCTGGACACCCTCGACGCCATCGGCACGATCGACCGGGCCGACCCGTGGCTGCGCGAACGCATCCTCGGCGGCGAGCGGATCATGGGCTTCGGGCACCCGATCTACCGCACGGAGGACCCGCGGTCCCGCATGCTCAAGGGGATCGCCCAGGACCTCGGCGGGCCGTTGGTGGACTTCGCCGTGGCCGTCGAGGATCGGGTCCTGTCGTTGCTGGCGGAGCTGAAGCCCGGCCGGGAACTGCACACCAACGTGGAGTACTACGCGGGCGTCGTCATGCACCTGTGCGGGCTGCCCCGGGAGATGTTCACGCCCACCTTCGCCACCAGCCGGGTCATCGGGTGGTGCGCGAACGTGCTGGAACAGGCCGAGGACTCGAAGATCATCCGACCGGACTCGCGCTACGTGGGCCCTCCCCCGCCGCAACCGGTGCCATGAGAGGCCGGTAGGTCAGGGGCGGGGTCGCCGGCAGGTCGGCCCCGCCACCCCGGTGGACTCACCGGGCGCCGGAGCCGATGTCGACCACTCGCGCCCAGGTGGGCGGCGAGTCGGGCACGTAGTCGGGGTCGTCCTCGTGCCACGACCGGGTCGGCCCATGCCGGGGGAACAGTCCCACCACCGTCCGGCACGGTGGTCGCGTCGCCGGCCAGGGCGTCTGCCCGTCGGTCAGGACCACGACGACGTCCGGTCGGGGCCGGGCGCGCAGCGCCCGGGCGAAGCCCGTACGCAGATCCGTCCCTCCGCCGCCCAGCAGCGGGATGTCCTCGGCGCGGCACAGCGGATGCACGACCTGGGCCGCGGCGTCGCACGGAAGCACGCTGACCAGGTCGCGCCGGCCGCCCACGGCGTGGGAGATCGCGGTGACCTCAAGCAGGGCGCTGCCCAGTTCGGCGTCGCTCACCGACCCGGACGTGTCGATGACCACGCACACCCGAGGGGGCCTGCGTCGCAGGCTCGGCAGGATCGCGCCGGGCACCCCGGCGGAGCGCCGCGACGGCCGGCCGTAGGTGTAGTCCTCGCCGGCGCCGGCGGCGGAGGCGGCCGAGCGGACCGCCGCCCCCAGCAGTTCCCGCCACGGTTGCGGCGGGTGCAGCGCCTTCTCCGCCCACCTGCGCCAGCCCTGCGGGACGTCCCCGGGCCGGCCCGTGATGCCGTGCGCCACCCGAAACCGCACCAGGTCCCGTTCCTGCGTGCTGAGGCCGTGCGCGCCGTCCGGTCCCAGGTCCCACTCCCGGTCCAGCCCGTCGGCGCCGCTGCCGCAGTCCAGCCAGACCAGCCCCTGCGTACGCGGCCCGAGCCCGAACTGCCGCAGGTAATCCTCCATGAGCTCCCCCTCGGGCAGCCCCAGTGACCCCGGCTCGACGGCGCCTTCGGGTCGGGCCAACCCGTCACCGAACACGTCGTCGTTGATCTCGAAGTCCGCGGCGATGTTCATCCGCAGCCGCTCCCCCGGCCCGACCAGCCCCCGCTCCCGCGCTACCCGGTCACTGCGCCCGTGGTGGTCGCGCAGCAGGTGCGAGACCTCGTGCACCCACACCCCGGCGAGTTCCTCCACCGGGGTGCAATCCACGAACGCGGGCGAGACGTAGCACCGCCAGTGCGGGTCCACCGCCATCGTCGGCACCCGTCGCGACTCCACCACATGCAGGGCGAACAACGCCGTCGCCAAATAGGGCCGGACCCGGGCGGCGTGCAGCCGCGCGGCGAAGAGCTTTCCGAGGTCCAGCGTGCGCCCGGGGGTCATCGGCTGCTCCCCGCCGCGGCCACGACCCGTGCCGCCGCCTGGTCTGCGCGCCGGGACAGGGACACCACCCCGGCGAGCCGCTCGACCGACGCCGGCACGTCCCAATCCTCCTGTCGCAGGGCGGCGAGTGTGGTGGCGGGGACCACCACCAGGTCGGGGCCTCCGGTTTCCAGCGCCCGCACCAGCAGCGCCCACGCAGCGTCCCAGCGAGCCTTCTCCGGACGCCGGCGGACCGCCTCCACCACGCCGTCCAGCACGGCCTGGCGGAGGTCTCCCCGCTCGGGCAGGACGGCGGCCGCCGGGTCGGCCAGCAGCGCCTCGGGGTCCGGCAGGTCCATCCGGTCCATGCTGGCCAGCAGCTCCAGCCCCGGGCCGTCCCCAACGGTGCCTCTGACCAGCAACGACAGCACGTCCCGCGAGACGCCCGCCGCGGTTGCGAAGGCGACCAGGCGCAGGGTCATGTCCCAGCTGCGGGGCGACGGCCAGGGACCGCCCCGGCGGCCTTCGTTGCTGGGCAGCCGGTGCACCAGCCCCGGGCGGGCGGTCAGGAGCCCGCACACGGCGCGGCGGGCGAAGGTGACGGCCTCCGACAACAGCGCCGGGTCGAGCCTGGGCAGCACCGCTCGGGGCCAGGTCCCGCCGAGGCCGCGTACGACGACGTCGTTGTCGTGGGCCCACTGAAGGTGGACGAACCTGTTGGCCAGGGGCGCGCTCAGCTCCCAGCCGTCGGCCGCCGAGGAGCGCGGATTGGCGGCGGCCACGATCCGGACCCCGGGCGGTAGCCGCAGAGTGCCGATGCGCCGCTCGAGCACGAGGCGGAGCAGGGCCGCCTGGACGGCCGGCGGCGCGGTGGACAACTCGTCCAGGAACAGCAGCCCCCGACCGGCCCGCACCAGGCGCACGGCCCAGTCCGGCGGGGCCATCGGGACGCCCTGCGCCGCCGGGTCGTCGCCGACGATCGGCAGCCCCGAGAAGTCGGACGGCTCGTGGACGCTGGCGACAACGGTCGTCAGTGGCAGGTCCAGCGTCGCGGCGAGCTGCGTCAGGGCGGCGGTCTTGCCGATCCCCGGCTCGCCCCACAGCAGCACGGGCAGGTCCGCGGCCACAGCCAGCGTCAGGGCCTCCAGCTGGGTGTCGGGGCGGGATTCGGTGGTGGTGGCGCCCAGCAGCGCGAGCAGCTCGGCGGCGACGTCGAGCTGAGGAGTGTGGGCCGGGTCGACGGGGCCATCGGTGGGTGCGAACGAGGTCAAGGCAGGCATATTCAGTCACCTATGGGAGTCGTGGTGGGTATGAGGAGGCCGTCTGGTCGGACGGGCCCGGTGATCAGCGGAGAGTCGCGTGGCGCGGGTGCGAGCGGCGGTCACGGGTACGGCGACAGTCCGCGCGGGCGGGGCCCGGTCCGGAACCGACGAGTCCTGCCCTGAACAGTCCGTACGTGACCCGCCGCAGGGCTGCCGTTTCCAGTTCGTCGCGCAGGTCGCCGCTGCGCAGCAGGGCGTCGGGCCCGAGCAGGGCCTCGACCACGGCGAGCGCACCGGCGGTGTCGCCGTGGTCCAGGCGTGCGCGGACGTCGGCGAGGCACTCCGGGTTGCGGTGCGCCTCGTCGATCGCGCGCAGGCAGGCGAGCGGGGTACCGGTCAGCGCGGCCAGCAGTTCCTCCCGGCGGATCTCGGCCGGGTCGTGGTCGAGCGGCACCAGCACCCCATCGACCAGGCCGATCCGGTGCCGGGCTCCCCGACACTCCACGATGCGCGGCTGTCCCGGCTGGTCCGGAGCCGTCGGCGCGGTCGCCGCCGGACGGTCGGGCACCAGTGCCGACGCCACCAGCGGATGCAGCCGATCGGCATCGATCAGCCCGGCGCGAAGCAGGTCCAGGTCGGGCAGCACCCACGTCGCCGCGTCGGGCAGCACCGGCCGCGTGGTATCCGAGCCCGTCGCCGACGAGGCGATCCGCGCCTCGGGCGGCCGGCCGTCCCCGCCTGGAATCACGTCGAGGACCAGCCGGTTCCGGGCACCCAGCCGCACGGCGACGCGGCCGCTGGTCCGCCCCTCGGCGCGGAGCAGGAGCGCCGCCTCGGCCGCCCACCGGTCCACCGCGCAACCACGCCCCCGCAGCGCCGCCCCGAACGGATCAGGGTCCACCGCAGGACGCCCGTCGGCGGGCAGCCGATCCGCCCCCGACCGGGTCCGCAGTTCGTCGGCTCTGCGCGCGTCCCAGAGGTGGCGGTGCAGATCGAGGCGGAACCGGCGGTCGGGTCGGGGATGCGGGTGAGGACAGGATCGGTCCCCGGAGCGGGATCCGTCCCACAGCGCCAGGCTGATCCGCTGACCGGCATCCGCCCACGCTGGTGCGGTCCGGGCCACGAGGTGCACGGTGCGGTCGCCGTCGTGTTCCGCCGGATCGTACCGGGCCAGCGGGACGGTCAGGCCAGGACGCAGCAGCCCGTCGGGAGCGATCCGCGGCAGGTGCCAGCGCAGCAGGTCGGGAGCCAGATGGCGCAGGTCGGCCCGGACCCGGGCCGCGAGTTCCCGGCCATGGGTGCGGGCAACGGAACGCAGACCGAAGTCGACATCGACGCTGGCGGCGGCACACGCCCCGGCCCAGTCCCCGACGTGCCGACGAGCAGTCGCAGATTCGATCATGTGAGGCGGCACGGCGAACTCGCGCACGCGCAGCCAGAAGGAAAGGCGAGAATCCGCATTCACGGCCCGGGAGTGCATCAGCACTCACCTTGCGCGAACGGGACCCCCAATCTACCGAGAGAGGTCATCATCGCGGGGAGCATACACGGTAGCGCCGCCTGAGCGAGGGACACTTTTGTCGGTCGTCATGGACGCACTCGGGCGACCAGGGTTCCTGCACATCAGCGGTCCGAACCATCCCGGTCGGCACGTTCACCGACGTAACCGCCGGGCGGACGAGGTCAGGCGCCCGCAGCGGATGACGGCGAGCCACCGTTGCCGTGGCTATCAGGCGCGGCGTGGCTTCCCCTCGCCGCCGACGACCCACCCTCTCCTCGCTGCCACAGCAACCGTCGAGCCTCTCTGGTGTCCAGCAGTCGCAGGCCCCGTTCCGCCCAGAAGCTGAAGGACTCGTCGTCGCTCAGCAGCTCCGTGGCCAGCACGTCGAACGCCCGGGGTGAACGCGCGTCGCCGATCAGTTCCAACAGCCAACACCGCACGCCGTGGTCGGTCTCGCGGCCGAACGCGTCGATGAGCTCGTCGACGTGTTGGCCCGCCACGTCCCGCACCAGCGCGAACCCGTCCTCCGCCGCCTGCGGATCACGGCTTCTCATCAGGTGCATGGCGCGGCCGAGGTTCCCGCTCGCCATCCGTATCTTTCGGGCACGCTCGCGCTCGTAGTCACCGCCCACCTGGACATCTAACCGCACGGCGGGCTGGAGCCGTCCACATCGTTCATGGTCCGTGATCCGCTCGCGGTGGCGTACGCGACCAGGACCCCGAGGCCGGGCGGAGTCGGCCCGGCCTCGGGGTGCCGTCGGGGGTGACGCTACGGACGGTCGGCGTCGTCGCAGGGCGCGCCGACCGCCAGACGCACCTCGGCCTGTCGCCCACCTGAACGGACGAGCAGCGGAACGCAGGCCGCCCGCGCGACCCAGGTCCCGCCGGCGAAGGTCAGCCACTGACCCTTGCCGGCGGCAGGCGCGCAGGCGCTCACGTGCACGGTCGCGGCGGGCGCAGCCGAGGGACCCCAAGCGATGCGGGCCCGGTCCTCCCAGCCAGGTGCGACCAGGAGGTCCACTTCTGCGCCTGCCCGCACCACCAATCCCCACTTGGCGAACCACCGCGCAGCGGGGTCTGCCTCCCCCGATTCCGCCACCTGGAGCACTCTCCCGGTCGGCACCGCCGCATCCCCCAGGACGATCCGGTACCCGTCGGGTGGCTGAGGCGAGACGGCGATGGAATCCGCACACGTCACCTGACCCGAGTCTCTGGACGTCGCGGGCGGCGCACCGGCGCCGGTGCTGGCCGAGGTGGCAGACGCCGATGCGGGCCACGGACCGTCACGCTGACCCACGTCCCGGGCAGGCGTGCATGCCGTTGCGGACAGGACCACCGCGACGATGACGGACGCCTGAGGAAGCCAACCATTGCGCCGCATGACTCCATCCTGTCAGCCGGCGCGGGGGCGATGGGCACAGGGATCTCGAACCCTCTTGGCGCGTGACTCGACTGCCGAAATCCTTTGCAGCTCCCCGCTGCTGGCCGGTAGCTTGCGCGCCGATGAGCAACGCAGACACGGTTACTGGGGTCTTGGACCGGATCACTGCCCACTACGTCTTTCCCGAACGAGCCGCCGAGATGGCAACGGTCGTGCGGCGGCATCTCGACGACGGTCGGTACGACGAGCTCTCAGGTCCGCAGTTGTGCACCACGCTCACCGACGATCTTCAATCGGTTTGCCCCGACCGTCACCTGCGTCTGATCTGGCACGAGCGGGCCCGGCCCGCCTGGGATCGGGCTGACGACGACGCCGGTGAGGTGGCGGCGCGGCGGGAGCGGTACCGACTCAATGCCGAGGGCATCCACAGGGTCGAGCGGCTCGCGGGTAACGTCGGGCTGATCGAGATGCGCGGCGTGGGCGATCCGGCCTGGACCGCGTCGGCGTACGCGGCGGCGATGCAGCTCGTCGCGCACACGCACGCGCTGATCTTGGATATGCGCCGCAACAGTGGCGGGACGCCGGATTCGGTGGCCCTGTTCTGCAGTTACTTCCTGTCTGACAAGCCGGTGCACCTCAACGACATCTACGACGGCACGACCCGGCGCACTCGCCAGTTCTGGACGCTGCCGCACCTTCCCGCTCCGCGTTACCTCGACCGGCCAGTCCTTGTGCTGACCAGTGCGCAGACGTTCTCCGCTGGTGAGGAGATCTGCTACAACCTGCAGGCGCAGGGTCGGGCGACGCTGATCGGCGAGACCACTCGCGGCGGGGCGCACCCGTCGGACACCTACCAGGTGAGTCCGCATGTCGACGTTCGCGTGCCGTGCGCCCGCTCGATAAATCCCGTGACCGGCACGAATTGGGAAGGCACTGGCGTGAAGCCGGACCAGTCGTGCGATGCGGAACACGCGTGGGACATCGCGTACCGGGAGGCGCTGCGTCACGTGCTAGCCGCCACGGCTGACGCCGACAGCGAGCACCAGGTGGCGGTACGGGTCGAAGCTGAGTGTGCACTGGCCGAGCTGCAGCTTCCCTGAGCTTCCCGCTTGATTCTCTGGCGGCTGTCCCAAGCCAAGGCGCTTGAGCAACTTCGTCAAGTCGGCGCCGAGGCAGGCGCTGCGCCGTACGCTGCCTGGGGTGAGACGGGCACTATACCTCGTCGCGCTGGCGACGACCCTGACCGTGGCGCTGACCGCATGCCGGGTCGGGTCCACGGCGCCGGCCGGTGAGCCGGCCCGCTCCGCCGCGGCGGCGACGGCGTCCCCGTCGCGGGCCGGGCCGGCCGAGGTCACGTTGGCCTTCGCGGGCGACGTGCACTTCGCCGGCCGTACGGCGGCCCTGCTGGACGATCCGGCGACCGCGTTCGGGTCGATCTCGTCGGCGCTGTCCGCCGCGGACCTGACGATGGTGAACCTGGAGACCGCGGTCACCACGCGCGGCACCCCGGAGCCGAAGCAGTTCCTCTTCCGGGCTCCGGCGAGTGCGTACGACGCGGTGAAGGCGGCCGGGGTCGACGTCGTGTCGATCGCGAACAACCACACGCTGGACTACGGACGGGTCGGACTGACCGACACCGTGGACGCGGCGAGGGCCGCCGGGATGCCGACCGTCGGGGCGGGCGCCGACGCGGCGGCGGCGTACGCGCCATGGACGACCCGGATCAGCGGCACGCGGATCGCCTTCCTCGCCTTCAGCCAGGTCGACGAACTGTGGTCGCAGTGGCGGGCCACCGACAGCCGTGCCGGTATCGCGATGACGAGGGACCTGACCCGGGCGGTCGCCGCGGTACGCGCCGCGCGCCAGCAGGCCGACGTGGTCGTCGTGTACGTCCACTGGGGCACGGAGGGGGACAGTTGCCCACCCGCCGACGCGCGCGAGTTCGCAGATGAGATGGCCCGGGCGGGCGCCTCCCTCGTCGTCGGCACCCACGCGCACCTGCTGCTCGGTGACGGCTGGATCGACCGGACCTTCGTCCAGTACGGGCTGGGCAACTTCCTGTGGTGGCGCGACGACGCGTACAGCAACGACACGGGGATCCTGCGGGTCACCCTGCGCGGCGCGGAGATCGTGAAGACGGAGCTGGTGCCGGCGCTGATCTCCCGCCGCACCGGCCAGCCCCAGCTCGCGCGCGGCG
The DNA here is from genome assembly GCF_040639595.1 of Micromonospora sp. NPDC023814. Taxonomy (NCBI): domain Bacteria; kingdom Bacillati; phylum Actinomycetota; class Actinomycetes; order Micromonosporales; family Micromonosporaceae; genus Micromonospora; species Micromonospora sp. NPDC023814. The sequence continues at coordinate 109,012 of NZ_JBFAAF010000018.1, read as the reverse complement.
ACGACGCGGCACGCATCCTCCAGGAGTACGCGGACCTGCGCGGCTGTACCGAACTCGCCGCGACCCCCACCAGATAGCGCGCCGGCAGGGCGGCACCAGCTCCTACTAGTCATGTATGTCGATGTCTGGTAGAAAACTTTCAAGGTCGGCCTTTCCCATCGCAAGGATCCCCACGCGAACGGAGAGAGCCATGTCGTCCACCCGCTCCCCCCTGCGCCGCCGCCTGCTCACCCTGCTGGTCGCTGTCGCGGCCACGATCGGGGCCGCGCTCGGGCTGGCCAGTCCGGCCTTCGCCATCAGCCACTCCAGCGCCACGTCGCAGCTGAGCGCCGCCGGCATCTCCTGGACCTCCAGCGGCAACTGCAGCGACCGCTACGTCTCGACCTGCACCTCGTTCGACGGCGTCCGGCAGGCCACCATCGACGGGATCATCACCTTCAAACGCGCCAGCGGCTGCGCCATCACGATCACCGCCGGCACCGAGGTCGGGCACACCAGCGGCACCTACAGCCACTGGAACAGCTACAAGTTGGACATCGCGCTGAGCACCTGCATCCAGAACTACATCTCGGCGCACTACACCTACGTCGGCTACATCTCCGGCTTCGGCTACCAGTACAGGGCGCCCTCCGGCAACCTCTACACCAAGGAGGGCAGCCACTGGGACATCCTCTTCTACACGTGCGGCTGCTGAGGCAGGACGCGGGCGCGGGCGCCGCCGCCGTCCCGGCGGCGGCGCCCACCCCTGCCACCGAGGCGACCCGCGGTCGTGAGCCACCAGCGTCCGACCGACCTCGGTCGACGGCCGGTGCGACGGGCTGCCGGCGCCACGGGTGCCGGCGCACCCAGATCGCCTGGTGGATGGCCCTCACCAGGGACACGCGCGAGCGTCGAGCAGCACGCAGGGCAGAATGGTCGGGTGACTGCCCCCACTCGCCCGCCGTCGGCCGTGTTGGACGCGGTGCTCGAACGGTTGACCTACGTCAACGAGGAGACCGGCTACACCGTCGCCCGGGTGTCCACCGGCCGCAGCAGCGACCTGCTCACCGTGGTCGGGGCGCTGCTGGGGGCCCAGCCCGGCGAGAGCCTGCGGCTGTCCGGCCGCTGGTCGTCGCACCCGCAGTACGGCCGGCAGTTCGAGGTCCACTCCTACACCACGGTCCTGCCGGCCACGATCCAGGGCATCCAGCGCTACCTCGGCTCCGGACTGGTCAAGGGCATCGGCCCGGTCTTCGCCGAGCGGATCGTCGCGCACTTCGGCCTCGACACCCTCCAGGTCATCGAGACCGAACCGGGCCGGCTGGTCGAGGTGCCCGGCCTGGGACCGAAACGCACCGCCAAGATAACCGCGGCGTGGGAGGAGCAGAAGGCGATCAAGGAGGTGATGGTCTTCCTCCAGGGCGTCGGCGTGTCCACCTCGCTGGCCGTACGGATCTTCAAGCAGTACGGCGACGCCGCCATCACCGTGGTGAAGAACGAGCCGTACCGGCTGGCGGCCGACGTGTGGGGTATCGGGTTCAAGACCGCCGACACCATCGCCCAGGCCGTGGGAATCCCGCACGACAGCCCCCAGCGGGTCAAGGCCGGCCTCCAGTACACCCTCTCCGAGGCCACCGACAACGGGCACTGCTACCTGCCCGACGATCAACTGGCCGTCGAGGCCACCAAGATCCTCAACGTGCCCGCCGACCTCGTCACCACCTGCCTCGACGAACTCGTCGGCGAGGAGGGGGTGGTCCGCGAGACCCTGCCCGGGCCGGACGGCGAGCCGACGGCGGCGGTGTACCTGGTGCCGTTGCACCGCGCCGAGCAGTCCCTGGCCGGGTCACTGCTGCGGCTGCTGCACCACCGCGCCGACCGGCTGCCCCACTTCACCGGCGTCGACTGGGGCAAAGCGCTGGCCTGGTTGAAGGCCCGCACCGGCACCGCCCTCGCCCCGGAGCAGGAACAGGCGGTCCGGCTCGCCCTCACCGCCAAGGTCGCCGTGCTGACCGGTGGACCCGGCTGCGGCAAGAGCTTCACCGTCCGCTCGGTCGTCGAACTCGCCACCGCGAAGAAGGCGAAGGTCACCCTCGTCGCGCCGACCGGCCGCGCCGCGAAGCGGCTGTCGGAGCTGACCGGCCATCCCGCCGCCACCGTGCACCGGCTGCTGCAGCTACGCCCCGGCGGAGACGCCTCCTACGACCGGGACAACCCCCTCGACGTCGACCTCCTCGTCGTCGACGAGGCGTCCATGCTCGACCTCGTCCTCGCCAACAAGCTCGTCAAGGCCGTCCCGCCCGGCGCGCACCTACTCCTCGTCGGCGACGTCGACCAACTCCCCTCCGTCGGCGCCGGCGAGGTCCTGCGGGACCTGCTCGCCGCCCCGGCCATCCCCCGGGTCCGGCTGACCCAGATCTTCCGGCAGGCCGCGGAGTCCGGGGTCGTCACCAACGCCCACCGCATCAACGCCGGCAAGCCACCCCTGCTCCAGGGGCTCGACGACTTCTTCCTGTTCGCCTGCGACGACACCGAGGCCACCGCCGCCCTGACCGTCGACGTCGCCTGCACCCGCGTCCCCGCCCGCTTCGGCCTCGACCCGCGCCGCGACGTGCAGGTCCTCACCCCCATGCACCGCGGCCCCGCCGGCGCCGCAGCCCTGAACGCGCTGCTCCAGCAACGCCTCACCCCCGCCCGCGACGGGCAACCCGAGCGCCGCGTGGGCGGGCGGGTGTTCCGCGTCGGCGACAAGGTCACCCAGATCCGCAACAACTACGACAAGGGCCAGGCCGGCGTCTTCAACGGCACCGTCGGCATCGTCACCGCCCTGACCACCGAGGAGCAGACCCTCACCGTACGCACCGACGAGGACGAGAGCATCGACTACGACTTCGACGAACTCGACGAACTGGCCCACGCGTACGCCATGACCATCCACCGCTCGCAGGGCTCCGAGTATCCCGCCGTCGTCATCCCCCTGACCACCAGCGCCTGGATGATGCTGCAACGCAACCTGCTCTACACCGCCGTCACCCGCGCCAAGCAGCTCGTCGTCCTCGTCGGCTCCCGCCGCGCCCTCGCCGCCGCCGTCCGCACCGTCGGCGCCGGGCGCCGCCACACCGCCCTCGACCACCGGCTCGCCTGACCTGCTCGATCCTCGCCGAGGACGTTCCGTGCGACGTCAGTCCGGCAGGACGTACGCGAGGCGGGCGAGCGCCGACTTGATCTCGGGCACCGTTCGCCCTCGGTCGTGGCGCTGGTACCGGTACACCTCGGGGGCGAGCGGCGCGAGCAGGACGTCGGCGAGGGCGTCTTCCTGCCAGCCGGCGTCGCGGATCAGGGACATAACGAACGTCCGCCAGAAGCCGTAGGCCCCGGTGGCGAAGCGGGTGGCACCCAGTTCGGCGCCGAGGGCCAGCGGCAGGTGTCGTTCGAGCAGATCGATCATGGAGTCGTAGAACGCCTCGAGGCGGCGGCGAGGCGACGCGCCCGGCCCGAGCGGCGGCGGGCCGGAGAGGATCTGCTGCTGCAACCGCTGCTCGTGCACGTCGAGGAGGGCGACAGCCACGGACGTGACGTCCGGGTAGCGGCGGTAGAGCGTCGCGCGGCCGACGCCGGCGGCGGTGGCCAGGTCCGTCATGGAGATCTGCGGGCCGCGCTCGGCGAACAGGCGTTCCGCGGCCACGAGGATGCGTCGCCGGTTGGCCGCGGCGTCGGCCCGTTCCGCGGGGGCCGGGGCCAGAAGGTGATCCGCCATACCGACAGCCTAACCGGACATCCCGTCCGGTTGCGACGGCCCCCGCACGCGCCGAGCCGGCTAAGTGGACACGGCGTCCGCTTAGCTGCTAGCGTCGAGACAACCGGACATCGTGTCCGTTTCCTCCGACGAGTAGGGACGAAGAGTCATGGGCCACCTGCTGCACCTGGACGCCAGCGCCCGTCGGGCATCACACTCCCGCACGTTGAGCAGGGCGTTCGCCGACGAGTGGCGGGCCGCCCACCCGACGGGGACCTACACCTACCGCGATCTCGCCGCCGACCCCGTGCCCGTCATCGGCGAGGGGTGGACCGAGATCTGCGACTACGCGCTGCGACACGCCATCATCGAACCCGGCCGCCTCGCCGAGGGGGTGCGGACCCCGGCCCAGCGGGAGGCATGGGCGGTGGTGGAGCCGTTGCTCACCGAGCTGGTCTCCGCCGACGTGCTGCTCATCGGCGCTCCCATGTACAACTTCTCGATCCCCGCGAGCCTCAAGCTGTGGATCGACCAGGTGACGTTCCCGCGCGCCACGCTGAACCTCAAGGTCGTCGTCACCGGCGCGCGAGGCGGCTCCTACGCCCCCGGCACCCCGCGCGAGCCCGTCGACCACCAGGAGCGTTACCTGCGGGACTTCTTCCTCGGCCACTTCCAGGTCGACGACGTCACCGTCATCAACGCCGAGTTCGTCAACTCCACCGTGGACCCGACGCTGGAGCGGTGGCGCGATTCCTACCACCGGTCGTACGCCGATGCCCGGCAGGCGGCGGTCGACGTGGCCCGCGCCGTCGCCGCCGAGGCCCTGGCGCCCGCGGGACCGCTGGCATGAGCTGGCTCGTCCTGGCGCTCGCCGGCCTGGTCGAGATCGCCTGGTCGCAGACCATCAAGCCGACGCAGAACTTCACCAGGCCGGCGCCGACCCTGCTCTGCGTCGCGCTCGGAGCCGCCGCCGTCTACCTGCTCTCCCGGGCGATGCAGGACCTGCCGGTCGGCACGGCCTACGCCGTGTTCACCGGCATCGGCGCGATCGGCGCGATCTCGCTGGGCATCGTCGTGCACAAGGATCCGGTCGGTGTCGGCCGCTTCACCGCCCTGGCCCTGATCATCGGCGGCATCGTGCTGGCCCGGGTCACCGACCCGGACTGAGCGCGCGGCGAGCAGGTTACTGCCCTCCTCCAACAGCCGAAAGGGGTCGCCGGGGTGCGGTGGGCGTGCCACGTGGGGCTGCCGGCGTAGCGGTTGTCGAACCGTCCGAAGGTGGCGCGGAGGGCGTCGACGGGCTCGGTGCCGGCGATCAGCCCGCGCGGGACCGTGGTGAACGACGACGTCGCGGGGACGCCTCCCGTCAGGAGGCGTCCCCGCGACACGTCGACGCCCCGGTGCGACCGGACAGAGCCGACGTCAGCACACGTCGAGGCGGAACAACTCGGCGGCGTTGCGCCAGGCGACCCGCTCGGCCAGCTCCGCGTCGAGGTCGGCGGCGAGCACCGCCCCGAAGGCCGCCGCGGGGTCGATGAGCGTGGCGTCGGTGCCGAAGAGCAGCCGCCGCGGGTCGACCGCCGCCGCCACGGCGGCGAACCGGCCCGCCTCGGTGTGCGAGAAGCACGGCTCCAGCCAGAGCCGGTCGACCGAGTTGGCCGCCTCGACGGCGTGCCGCCAGCCGTTCGCGCCCATGTGCCCGGCGATGGCGCGCAGCCCGGGGATGTCCGCGACGGCCTGGGCCAGGTCGAGCGGCGACGCGTCCCAGGTGTGCACGAGGGCGGGCAGGTCGTGCGCGGCGACGAGTTCCAGCGCCGCGCGGGCCTGCGGGGAGTCCGCCGGGGAGCCGGTGTAGTCGGTGTGGATCTTCACGCCGACGAACCGGCCGGTGGGGAGCAGTTCGCGCAGGTCCCGTTCGGCGTCGTCGAGGCGGCGCGGGTTGATCGTCAGGTAGCCGAGCAGGCGGTCGTTGGTCTCCAGCACCCGGGCCATCGCCCGGTTTCCGGCGGTGACGTCGTAGATGACCGCCTCGGTGGCGGAGACGACGGCGAGGTCGATGCCGTAGCGGTCCATCACCGCGAGGTTGGTGGCGACCGCCCCGACGTCCATGCTGAAGAACCAGGGTCCCCAGTGGGCGTGCACGTCGATGATCATTCCTGGCCCTCCAGGATCCGGCGGGCGTTGCCGCCCGCCACGGCGGCCACCTCGGCCGGCCCGAGGCCGCCGCGGGCCAGCCGCAGTCGCGGCACGACCGGCTCGTAGAACGGGGTGCGGGAGCCGTAGAGCAGCCGCCCGACGCCGACGTGGGCGACGACGGTCTCCAGCGCGTCGGGCGAGTTGAGCAGCCGGGTGGAGGTATGGAAGCCAGGCTCGTCGCGGGCCGCCACCACGAAGTCGCCCAGGTGGTAGAAGTGCGTGTCCAGGAAGACCACGGTCGCGCCGCGCAGCGGCCGCCAGAACCGGCGGACGTCCCCGCCGGTCAGGATGACCAGGCCGGCCTCGGCGGCCCGACGGGCGACGTGCCGCACGGACGGGAAGTCCGGCTCGACGCGCTGCTCGTCGGGGAAGAGCCGCACCGCCCGGAAGCCGCGCTCGGCGAGCCGGACGACCTCCCGCTCCGCGCCGAGCGGGTCGCGCAGGTCGAGCGCGCCGACCGGCAGCACGGTGGGGCCGGCCAGGGCGGCGGCCTCGTCGTTGCCGCTGGGCATGTCGAACAGCGCCGCCCGCAGGCTGGCCACGGCCGCCCGCGCGATGCCGTTCGCGCCGAGGGTGGCCGCGACGTCGCGGGGGTCGCCGGTGGGGCCCGGCCGGTCGGCGTACCGGCCGACGAGGACGTCGACGTCGAAGGTGACCGGGGGCAGGTCGGCCGCGACGAACGGGTTGCCGCTCACCGCTGCCTCGCCACCGCGAGCACGCGGTCCCGGTCGCCGTCCGGTAGCGCCGGAGCGTACGGGTCGACCGCGTGGGAGGCGGGGATCCGCCCCTCGTCGGCGGCGATCTGGAGCATGCGGTGCACGTACCCCTCCATCGGGTCGGTGAAGGTGACCTCGGCGAGCCGGTCGAGCCGGGCGGAGGCGGCGACGAAGTCGTCGTGCTTCCCGTCGGCGTACGCCCGCAGCACGGCGGCGGTGACCGGCACGGCGGCGGCGGCGAGGCCGACCAGGGCGGCCTGCGCGCCCCACATCAGCGACGGCCCGAACATCCGGTCCTCGCCGGTGACCGCCAGCCGGTCGGCCCGGTGCGCGGCGGCCAGGGCGGCCTGGCAGGCGATCGCGTCGTGCAGCCGGGCCACCTTCACCCCGGCGACGCCGGGGTGTTCCAGCAGGGCGGCCAGCCGCGACGCGGAGTACGGCCGGGTGTAGAGGTCGAAGGCGAGCATCGGCAGGCCGGCGGCGCGCCAGACGGCGTCGTGGTGGGCGACCGCGTCGCCGTCGACGGGGAAGACCAGGACGCCGGCGGCGCCGAGGTCGGCGGCCCGGGCGGCCTGCGCGGCGACCTCGTCGGTGTGCTCCCCCGGCCGCCCGCCGACGCCGACGACCACCGGCACCCCGGTGTCGACGGCGTGGCGCACGACCAGGTCGCGGGTAGCCGGGTCGAGGTGGGGGCCGCGGCCGGTGTGGGCGCACACGGCGAGGGCGTCCGCGCCGTCGACGACCAGGCCGCGCAGGTAGCGGTCGAGCACCGCGGCGTCGACCGCCCGGTCGGCGTCCATCGGCGTGGCGGTGGCGGCGACGAGTCGCCAGCGCAGCCGGTCGCGCAGCGCGGCGGCGGCCGGCGCGATCACGGGGTCACCGCCGCCCGGACCGCCCGGGCGATCTCGTCGACGTGCGCGTCGGTGTACCGCTCGTTCCAGTCGATCACCAGCAGGGTCTCCGCGATGAGCCGCTCGGCGACCGGGAACGCGCCGGGCCCGTAGGCCGGCAGCCGGTCGGCCGGCGGCACGGTCAGCGGGAAGCGGGAGGTGCCGTAGACGGGGGCCTCGGTCAGCGCCGGGGCGCAGTGCAGCGGCTGCTGGAGGTAGCCGGCGCGGGCGGGGATCCCGGCGGCGGCCAGTTTCCCGGCCACCTCGTGGTTGGTCAGCGGCGGGTCGAGCACGATGGGGAACAGCCACCAGGCGTGCGCGTCGAGGTCCGCCGGCAGGCGTACGCCGGGCAGGTCGGCCAGCGCGGCGGCCAGTCGGCGGGCGGTGCGCCGCCGGTCGGCCAGCACGCCGGGCAGCTTCGCCAGTTGGGCGCGGGCGACGGCGCCGGCCAGCTCGGTCATCCGGTAGTTCAGGCCGAGGCTCACGTGCCGGCGGGCCTCGTCGCGGGGCCAGCCCTTGTCGGCGAAGAGCCGCATCCGGCGGGCCAGCACAGCGTCGTCGGTCACGGTCAGGCCGCCGTCGCCGCAGGTGATGTGCTTCCACTGTTGGAGGCTGAAGCAGCCGATCGCGCCGGCGGTGCCGGCGAGGGTGCCGTCCGGGTAGCGGGTGAGCCACGCCTGGGCGCAGTCCTCGATCAGCGGCACGCCGGCGGCGTCGGCGACCTCGCGGAGGTCGGCGGCCGCGCCGAACAGGTGCACCCCGAGGATCGCCCGGGTGCGCGGCCCGATCGCGGCGGCGACCGCTGCCGGGTCGAGGTTTCCGGTGTACGGATCGACGTCGGCGAACACGGGCACGGCGTTCTGGGCGAGAATGGGCGCGACCGTGCCGAAGTCGCTGATCGGAGACGTGATGATCTCGTCGCCCGGGTCCGGCGCGACGGCGGCGACGGCCAGGTGCAGCGCAGCGGTCCCGGAACTGGCGGCCACGGCGTGCGACACTCCGTGGAGGTCGGCCATCTCGCGCTCCAGGGCGCGGACCTCCGTGCCCCAGACCGAGCTGAGCATGCCCGACTGGAGCACCCGGCTGACGGCGGCCTGCTCCTCCGCACCGATCGTCCGGCCGCCGGCGTCGGCCATGCTGGGGAACGACACGCACCCTCCCAGGGCTACAGTAATACCGGGCCTGACCGTAATCTTGTGCTGCGAACAACGCAACCCTGACAGGAGGCAGCGGTGACCATTGAGATCGGGGTCGTCGGTCCGCACGACCTGGTCGACGACGTGGCCGCCACCTGCGAGGAGCAGCCCGGCGTCACCGCCAGACGGCTGCACTACGACCACGAGTCGCAGGCACCGGCGATCGTCGAGGCGCACGCCGGCCAGGTCGAGGCGTGGCTGTTCACCGGCGTCGTGCCGTACACCCTCGCCCGGGAGGCGAACCTGCTGCACCGGCCGGCGGTCTTCGTCGACTACACGGGCGCGACCCTGCTCCAGGCCGCCGTGCGGCTGCTGCGCGACGGCCGCGACGTCACCCGCATGTCGATCGACACCGTCACCGGCGCCGACGTCGCCGGCACCTTCGGCGAGGCCGACCTGCCGGTGGACCGGGTCCGGTCGCTGCCCTACCGCAGCGGCCTGAGCTCCGACGACGTGGTCGCCTTCCACCGCCGGCAGCGCAAGGCCGGCGCGGACGTCGCCGTCACCTGCATCAGCTCGGTCTACGAGGTGCTGCGCCACGAGATGCCGGCGTTCCGCCTCGCCCCGTCGAACCACTCGGTGCGCGCCGCGCTGCGCCAACTCCTGCTGCACGTCGGCAGCCAGGCCCAGGAGGACGCCCAGATCGCGCTCGGGCTGGCCAACCTTTCCGACGGCGACGACGGGCTGCTCAAGGAGGTGGCCGGGCTCGGCGGCACCGTCGCGCGCTTCGCCCCCGACACGTATCTCATCGTCACCACCCGCGGGCCGCTGCACGACGCCACCGGCGGCTTCACGGCGCTGCCGATGCTGCGCCGCCTGGCCGACCGGCACGAGACCGTGCAGATCGGGTTCGGGCTGGGCCGCAGCGCGGCCGAGGCGGAGAACCTGGCACGCCGCGCGCTGAGCCGGGCCCGGCGGGTCGGCCCCACCACGGCCGTGCTGTCGCTGCGCGGCGAGACCGACATCGTGCTGGAGTCCACCACGCCGGCCCCACCGCCGGCGGAGGTGAACCTGGCGGTCATCGCCCAACGGGTCGGCCTGTCCGTGCCCACCCTGCTGCGGCTGCGCGAGGTGCGCACGACGGTCGGCGACGAGCCGCTGACCAGCCGGGAGGTCGCCGATCAACTGCGGGTGCAGCAGCGCACCGCGCGGCGCATGCTGCACCGCCTGGAGCTGGCCGGCCTGGCCGAGCGGACCGGCAACCTCGCCTCCGGCACCAGCGGCCGGCCGCTGACCCTCTACCGCCTGACCCTCTGACGGCCCGCCCGCCCCTGCCCGGGGCGGGCGGCCGCGAGGCCGGCTGCGGAGACGGTCCCCCGCCGCCGGCCTCGCTACCGCGTGGTCAGGACAGCCAGGTGTCGAGGTGCTCGGCGACGAAGTCGTCGTCGCGCAGGTGCGGGTACGCCCGGTGCACCCGGTCCAGCTCGACCATCTGCCCCGGCGACAGCTCCTCAGCCGGGTCCAGGCACCAGCGGCCGGCCAGCAGGCCCTGCCGGCGCAGCACCTCGTGGATGCCGGGGATGCAGCCGTGGTAGCCGTTGGCGGAGTCGAAGATGGCCGCGTTGGCGTCGGTCAGGTGGCCGTCGAGGGTGAGCAGCCGGCGCAGCGCGGCGTCGTCGCCGGAGCGGGCCCGGCGGGCCTCGTCGAGCAGGGTCACCGCGGTGTTCGCCCAGACCGCCCACTGGCCGAGCAGCCCGCCGACGAACTCGACCTCGACGGCCCGACCGTCGACGACGACCCGGTGCGGCGCCACGAGGTCGGCGAGGATGTGGTCGTCGTTGCCGGTGTAGAGCGCCAGGTCGTCGTTGCGGCCGGCCGCGACCACGCCGTGCAGCACGTCCAGCGTGCGGTAGCGGTCGAAGGGCGCCACCTTGATCCCGACCACCGACTCGAGGGCGGCCAGCCGGGCCCAGAAGCCCCGGGACAGCTCCCGCCCGCCGACGGCCGGCTGCAGGTAGAAGCCGATCACCGGCAGCACCTCGCCGACCGCGCGCGCCCGCGCGACGAGGGCGTCCTCGTCCAGCGGCGCGTACGGCGACAGCAGCACCATGTCGTAGCCGAGCGAGGCGGCCAGTTCCGCCTCCGCGACCGCCTGGGCGGTGTCGCCGCAGGCACCGGCGACCAGGATGGCGTCCGAGCCGGCCGCGGTCTCGGCGGCCAGCTCCAGCACGGGGGCGAGTAGCCCGACCTTCGGGTCGTGGATGGCGAACTGGGTGGTGTGCACGCCGACGGCGATGCCCCCCGCGCCGGAGGCCAGGTAGTAGCGGGTCAGCGCCCGCTGCCGGCGCTCGTCGAGCTTGCGGTCGGCGTCCAGGGCCAGCGGGTGCGCGGGGATGACGCAGCCGCGCTGGAACCGGGCCAGGGCCGAGGTCTGTCGGGTGCTCGATGCGGTCAACACGGTCTCTCCTAGAACTTGCCGTCGCGGGTCTGGAACCCGGTCGGCTTGCCGAGCAGGGGCTGGCCGTCGGCGACCCAGTCCGCCGTCAGGTCGATCAGCTCGGCAACCGGCACGTCGGGGTAGCCGAAGAGCCGGTGGCAGAGCTGGGCGTTGGACAGCAGCGCGGTCGGCGCCTCGGTGCCGGTGAAGACCGGCTCACGGCCCAGTCGGGCGGCGAGCGCGGTGGCGACCTGACGGACCGAGACCAGCTCCGGCCCGGTCAGGTTCAACACGAACGGCGGTGTCCGCGTGTGGAGCAGGGCGCGCAGCGTGACCTCGTTGGCGTAGCCCTGCCAGACGATGTTGGCGTGCCCCATGGTGAGGTCCACGGGCTCGCCGGCGTGCACCGTGCGCGCGATGTCGACGAGGACGCCGTAGCGCATCTCGACGGCGTAGTTGAGCCGGATCAGGGCCAGCGGGGTGTCGTCGCGCAGCGCGAAGTGGGTGAGGATGCGCTCGCGGCCCAGGCAGGACATGGCGTACTCGCCGACCGGCTGGACCGGGACCTCCTCGACGCAGCCGCCGGAGGTCACCGGGACCAGCGGGTAGACGTTGCCGGTGCTCAGCGCCACCAGGCGGGATCCGGCGAAGCGCTGCGCGACCCGCCCGGGCAGGTAGGTGTTGGTGGCCCAGGTGGCGTGTTCCCGGCCGGAGGTGCCGAACTTCGCACCGACCAGGAAGACCACGTTGGCCGCGTCGGGCAGCGCGGCCAGCGCCGCGTCGTCGGTGACGTCCGCCTCGACCACCACCGCGCCCTCGTCGCGCAGGGCGTCGGCCAGCCCCGCCTCCGAGAAGCGGGACACCGCGATGACCTTGGCGCCGGTGCCCGCCGCCGCCACGCCCCGCAGCGCCAGCCGGACGAGGCTCGGCCCCAACTTGCCGCCCGCCCCGAGGATCAGGATGTCCCCGTCGAGCTTGCGCAGATCGTCCACCAGGACGTCCCGCGGGCGGGAGAGCCGCTCCTCCAGGTCCGCCACCGTACGCATGCCACCACACCCCTTCCGAAGTAACGGTCATGACCGTAACCTCCGGCTGGAGGGGCGTCAAGGCACCCGACGCGTGGATCGGGTCGGCGATTGTCAGGCCACGGCGCGCGCCGAGGTGAGAACGTCCAGGACGGCGCGGGTCTGCGCCCACGGCACCGGGCTCGGGGCGCCCCGGACCATGCCGACGAACGCGTCGATGGTGGCCCGGTAGCCCAACTCGTCGGCCCCGCCGCGCAGCACCACCCGGCGCTCCCCCGCGGCGGTGTGCACGGTGACCTCGTACGCCTCGCCCTCGCTGACCCCGAGCACCTCCACCGTGCCGGGCACCCCGTCGTCCCACTGCACGGCCAGCAGCCCCGTGTCCTCCGAGCGCAGGCCCCGGTGCCGGCGCACCGTGCCGGCGGCCCCCACCAGCCGCACCGCCGGCCCGAGCAGCGCGACCAGCAGCTCCACCCCGTGCAGGCCCATCATGACCAGGGTGCCCCCGCCGACCGCCGGGTCGTCCTGCCACGGGTTGTAGCCGGTGGCCCAGAGCCCGACGTCGTGCCGGACCGTGGCGCGCACCGACAGCACCTCGTCGCGCGGCACGTCGAACGCGACGAACTCCGGCGCGAAGCGCAGCACCGAGGAGGAGAGCACCAGCTCCGGGGCCCGCGCCACGACCCGTTCCAACCGGTCGAGCTGCCCGACGGTCGCGGCGGCCGGCTTGTTGACGAAGCACGGCAGCTTGCGCTCCAGCACCTGCGCCAACGCCTCCGGCACGTCGGAGGTGGGGACGGTGAGGACCACGCCGTCCGGGTCGGTCGCCAGCAGCGCCGCCAGGTCCGGCGCGACCGCCGCGTCCGGCTGCTCGGCCCGGAACCGCGCCAACCGCTGCGGGTCGGGCTCCCACACCACGAGCTCCGCGTCGTCACGCAGGGTGCGGGCGTCGGTGTAGGGGTGACTGGTGGCCAGTCCGGCGAGGGCGATGCGCATGAGCGCAGAGGCTACTCATCCGGGCTGCCACCGCGCCAGGGCAGGTCAGGCGCGCTCAGCCCGTGCGATCGAGGTGCTCCGGTCGCACCTCGTGGCGCAACTGCTCCCCGCGTAGGAACCGGTCGATCTCGGCGACGACGATGTCGGCGGCCCGCCGCCGCGACCCGACCGTCCCGGCCGCCTCGTGCGGGGTCAGCAGCACGTTCGGCAGCCGCCGGAACGGATGGTCCACCGGCAGCGGCTCGGCGTCGAACACGTCCAGTGCGGCGTCGATCCGCCCGGAGCGCAGCACGGCCAGCAGCGCGGCCTCGTCGACCAGCGCCGAGCGGGCGGTGTTGACCAGCAGCGCGCCGTCGGGCATCAGGGCCAGCTCGCGCGCGCCGATCATCCCGACGGTCTCCGGCAGCACCGGCGCGTGCAGGGACACCACGAGGCTGCGGGCGAGCAGGTCGTCGAGCGTGACCCGCTCGACCCCGAGCGTCGCGGCGTCGCCGTCGGACAGGTACGGGTCGGCCACCAGCACCCGCGCCCCGAGCGCCCGCACCAGGCCGAGGTACGCCCGACCGGTGCGGGACGCCCCGACGACCCCGACCGCCGCCCCGCGCAGCTCCCGCCGGGGCGGCGCCGCCTTCGCGGTCGCCCAGTCGACCCCGGTCCGCAGCGCGTGGTCGAAGCGGTGCAGCTGGTGCAGCAGGGCGAGGGTCAGCGCGAGCGCCTGCTCCCCCACCGCGTACGCCATCGCCTCGCCGGCCTGGGTGACACGGACGCCCCGGGCGAAGCTGGCGGGGGTGACGAACGGTTTGACGCTGGCTCCGGTGTGCGCGAGCAGCCGCAGCCGGGGCGCGGCGGCGAGCACCGCCGCCGACAGCGGCGCGGTGCCCCAGCCGGTGACCACCACGTCGGCGTCGGTGAGCAGCCGGGCGAGCGTGGCCTCGGCGCCGACGTCGGCGCCATCGGCCGGCAGCCGCACCTCCCCCAGCCGGCCCAGCGCCGCCCAGGCGTCGGCGTCGAAGAACAGCTCGCGGACCTCCGGCGAGGTCGCCACCGCGATGACGCTCATCCCTTGATGCCCGTCGTGGCGACGCCCTCCTGGAAGTAGCGCTGTCCGATCAGGTACGCCATGAAGATCGGCACGAACGCCACGACCGAACCGGCGAGGAGCATGTTCAACGCCACGTTCTCCTGCTGGAGCGAGGCGATGCCGGTGGTGAGGGTACGCATGTCGAGGCTCTGCCCGACGATGAGCGGCCACAGGAAGTCGTTCCAGTGCCACAGGAAGACGAAGACGCCGAGCGTGGCGAGGATCGGCTTGATCAGCGGCAGCACGATCGAGACGTACACCCGCCACTCGGAGCAGCCGTCGAGGCGGGCCGCCTCGAACAGCGAGTCGGGCAGCGAGGCGATGAACTGTCGCATCAGGAACACCGCCTGGGCGTTGGCCAGGGTCGGCACGATCATGCCCCAGTACGTGTCCACGCCGTTCAGCTCGGAGATGATGATGAACGTCGGGATCATCGTGACGTGGTACGGCACCATCAGCATCGCCAGGAACGACCAGAACATGGTCTCCTTGCCGGGGAACCGCTTCTTGGCGAAGGCGTAGCCGGCCATCGAGGCGAACAGCAGCACGCCGACCACCGACACCACCGAGTAGATGACGGTGTTCCACATCCAACGCAGCACGCTCTTGGCGCCGACCACCTGGTCGTACGCCTCGGTGGAGAACGGCCACGGCAGCAGGCTGTCCGGGAAGGTGACCGGCCCGGTCGGCTTGAACGACAGCACGACCATCGCGTAGAAGGGGAAGAGCGTGACCGCCGCGCCGATCAGCAGCAGCGTGGTGCGGCCGACCACCCAGCCCCTGCCGGGCCGGCCGGGCCGGTACGGCCGGGCGCGCGTGGGCGACGCCGGCGGGGTGGGGACGGCGGTGGCTGCGGGCGTGATCGTGTCCGTCATTCTTCCCTCCCGAGGGTCAGCCGCTGGATCAGCGCCACGATGATCGTCAGCACGAACAGCGCGACCCCGACGGCGCTGGCGTAGCCCAGGTCGAAGTACTTGAAGCCCTGGTCGTAGAGCAGGTAGACCAGGCTGTAGCTGGACCGCACGGGGCCGCCGCCGGTCATCACGTAGATCAGGTCGAAGACCTGGAACGAGACGGTGGTCTCGATGATCGCGACGAAGAAGAGAGCGGGCCGCAGCTGGGGCAGCGTCACGTACCGGAAGCGCTGCCACGCCGACGCGCCGTCGGTCAGCGCCGCCTCCTCCAGCTCCGCCGGGATGTCCTGCATCCGGGCGAGCAGGATCAGCATGCCGTAGCCGAAGCGGGACCAGACCGAGACCAGCACCAGCGCGGGGACCACCAGCACGCTGTCGGCGAGCCAGGAGCCGGCCGGCAGGCCGATCGCGCCCATGGCCCGCGACCACGGCCCGTCCTCGGCGAAGACCCAGGCGAAGACCACGCCGGCGAGGACCAGGCTGGTCACCACCGGCAGGAAGAAGATGGACCGGAAGAGCTTCGCGCCGCGGAAGGCGCGGCGGGTCAGCAGCGCCATGCCGAGGGAGGCCAGCATCGACAGCGGTACGGACAGCGCGGTGAACAGGACCGTGACGCGCAGCGCCGTCCAGAACGTGGGATCCTCGACGAGCCGGCGGAAGTTCTCCAGCCCGGTGAAGCTGGTCTCGCCACCGATGGTGTAGTCGGTGAAGCCGAGGACCACCCCGGCGATCGCCGGCCCGAACCGGAAGACGACGAAGAGCAGCAGGAACGGCAGGACGAACAGCAGCGCCGTGCCGGCCTCGCGGGCGGAGGGGCGGCGCACGCGTATGCGCGGGCGGCGGGTCCCCGGTAGTGCAACCATCTGACAACCTTTCTCGGCGGCTCGCGGTGGGCCGGGTGCGCCCACCGCGAGCCGCGCCGGCACTATCCGAGCAGCGGAGTGGCGGCCTTCGCCGCGTCCTCGAGCGCCTGGTCCACGGACTTCTTGCCGAGCAGGGCGGCCTGGATCTCCGGGGAGAGGACGCCCTGAACGTCGCGGGCCTTCTCGTGCAGCGGGCCGACCGTGCTGGTGGCCACGTGCTTCTCCTGCTCCCCGAGGACGGGGTCGCTGGCATACAGCGGACCGCTGGACTTCCTGGGGGAGAAGAGGCTGGCACCGATGTCGTACTTCTTGGTGTTCTCGGCGTTGGTGGCGAAGGCCAGCCACTTGCCGGCCGCCTCCTTGTCCTTGGAGGTCTTCAGCATCGACAGCGAGCCGACGGTGCCGTAGCCGATCTGCTTGGTCTCGGTGAGGTGGGGGATGACCTGGATGTTCTCCTTGCCCCAGAACTTCTCGATCTCGGCGACCGGCGTGTACCAGCTGCAGGCGACCTTGTTCTGCGCGACGCGGGTCTGCTCGATCGGCGGAACGGCGGTGATCATGGACTTGTCGACGTAGCCGCCGTCGACGAGCTGCTTGAGGAAGTTCAGCGCCTTCCTCCCGGCGTCGCTGTTGAAGGCGACCGACTTGCCGTCCGGGCTGAACACGTCGCCCCCGGCCTGCCAGAGCAGCGGGTAGAAGGTCTGGTTCAGGGTCTGCTTGGCGTCGCCGGCGTACGAGATGATGTCGTAGCCCTTGGCCTTGAACTTCGGAGCCAGGGTGAGCAGGTCGTTCCAGCTCGTCGGATAGTTCGTCTCGCCGACGGCCGCGAAGACCTTCTTGTTGCAGATCGGGGTGGAGGCGCTGGTGAGGATCGGGGCGCCCATCATCTTGCCGTCGATGGTCACCGACTGCACCACGTTCGCGTGCAGGTCGCTCTTGGTCGCCTCGTCGAGGTACTTGTCGACGGGCTCGATGTTGCGGG
This sequence comes from Micromonospora sp. NPDC023814, assembly GCF_040639595.1. Lineage (NCBI taxonomy): Bacteria > Bacillati > Actinomycetota > Actinomycetes > Micromonosporales > Micromonosporaceae > Micromonospora > Micromonospora sp. NPDC023814. The sequence goes on along the minus strand of NZ_JBFAAF010000018.1, from coordinate 92,061 downwards.
CGTACTTGGGCAGCTGGTCGGGGATCAGGTAGACGACGTCCGGCCCCTTGTTGCCCGCGATCGCGGTGGCGAGCGCCTGGTCGCGGTTGGCCCAGGGGAAGATCTCGACCTTGACGTTGATGTCGGGGTTGGTCGCCTGGAACGCCTTGATGGTCTCGTCCCAGTGCGCGCGGTGCTTCGCCTCGTCGAAGATCGCCGGATATGTCCACATTGTCACGGTCGCCTTGCCGGAGTCACCGGAGCCGGAACCGCCACAGCCCGTAGCCGCGAGCGCGGCGACGGTCGCCACCGCCACGGCCGACAGGCTCTTCCGAACACGCATCTCGCATCCTTCCGGGGGAGTCAGGTTCGCAGTACATTAACTTACGGTCCGGGCCGATACTAGAGCCCGTATGTACCGAGGTCACATCGTTACTGTTCGTGCGAATACCTGGACAGATCGATCCAGAACCGTAATAGCGAAGGACTCCGATGACCGTCACCCTCGCCGTCGTCGGCGCCGGCAACCGCGGCAGCACGTACGCCGGATACGCACTGCGCCACCCCGAGCGGGCCCGCGTCGTCGCGGTCGCCGACCCGCGTCCCGCCCACCGCACCGCGCTCGCCGACGTCCACGGCGTCGCGGCGTCCGCGTCGTTCGAATCATGGCAGGACCTCGCCGCGCAACCCCGACTGGCCGACGCCGTCGTCCTCGCCACCCCGGACCGGGAGCACGCCGAACCGGCCGTCCGCCTCGCCGACCTCGGCTACCACATCCTGCTCGAGAAGCCGATCGCACCCAGCGAGGCCGAGTGCCAGGCCGTCGCCGCGGCGGCCGAGCGGACCGGCGTGCTGCTCGCCGTCTGCCACGTGCTGCGCTACACCCGCTACACCGACGCGGTCAAGCGGTACGTCGACAGCGGAGCGCTGGGCCGGATCGTCGGCGTGGAGCACCTGGAGCCGGTCGGCTGGTGGCACTTCGCGCACTCCTACGTCCGCGGCAACTGGCGCCGCGCCGAAGACTCCTCCAGCAGCCTGCTCGCCAAGTGCTGCCACGACCTGGACTGGCTGCGCTACGTCGTCGACGACACCCCGACGCGGGTCAGCAGCGTCGGCGCGCTGCACCACTTCCACCCCGGCAACCGGCCGCGCGGCGCCGCCGACCGCTGCCTCGACTGCCGGGTCGAGTCGACCTGCCCGTACTCGGCCGCCCGCTTCTACCGCGCCTGCCTCGCCGACCCCGACCGGCACCAGTGGCCGCTGTCCGTGGTGACCCGCGACCTGACCGAGGCGGGAGTGGACGCCGCGCTGCGCGACGGACCGTACGGCCGGTGCGTCTACGGCGGCGGGAACGACGTCGCCGACCACCAGAGCGTCACCGTCTCGTTCGCCGGCGGCGCCACCGCCACCCTCACCATGAGCGCCTTCACCCCCGGCGGGCACCGGCGCACCCGGATCATGGGCAGCCACGGCTACCTGGAGGGCGACGGCGAACAGGTCGCCGTCACCGACTTCGTCACCGGCGAGACCGTCACCACCGACACCCGCGGCGGCGGGGCGGACGCCGGCTCCGGCCACGGCGGCGGCGACATGGCGCTGATGGCGGCCTTCGTGGAGGCGGTGGCCACCGGCGACCGGTCCCGGATGCGCTCGGGGCCGCGGGAGTCCCTGGACAGCCACCGGATGGCGTTCGCCGCCGAGCGCAGCCGGCTCGCCGGCGGCGTCCCGGTGCCGCTCGCCTCGTCCTGACCGGGGAGGCACCCGCCGTCGGGGGTGACAGAGCCGCTACGAAGTCGTCCGGACGCCGTCGACGGTGCGGGGAAGGCCGAGCGGGTTCGCCTCGCGCAGTTCGGGTGGGAGCAGCGGGTCCGGGGTGCCCTGGTAGCAGACCGGGCGTAGCCACCGCTCGATCGCGCTGGCGCCCACCGACGTCGAGCCGCTGGTGGCGGCGGGGTAGGGGCCGCCATGATGCATGGCAGGGGCGACCGTCACCCCGGTCGGCCAGCCGTCCACGACGACCCGCCCCGCGATCTCACTCAGCCGGGCGACCAGTTCCGCCGCCGCGTCGTCCCGTTCGTCGGCGGCGAGGTGCACGGCCGCGGTGAGGTTGCCCGGCAGGGCTCCGAGCACGGCGTCCCGCTCGGTGGGCGAGCCGTAGCGAACCAGCACGGTGACCGGCCCGAAGCATTCCTCCAGCAATTCCCGGTACGGCCCGCCCTCGGCCAGCCGTGACGCCGCGACGGTCAGCACGCCCGGCCGGACGGCCAGCGGAGCCGCGTCATCGCCGGCCTCCTCCGCCTTGAGCGGTTCCGTCACCCCGGGAAGTGCGGCGCGGGAGCGTACTCCGGCGAGGAACGCGGCCCGCATGCGCGAGTCGAGCAGCGGCCCGGACGGCACCGTCGCCGTGACGACCGCCTGGATGACGGCGTCGCCCGCTGGCCCGTCGGGAACCAGCACGAGACCCGGCTTGACGCAGAACTGGCCCAAACCCTGGGTGTACGAGGCAGCCAGCCCCGCTCCGATCTCGGCCGCTCTGGTCTCGGCCGCCCGCGCGGTCACCACGACCGGGTTGACGCTGCCCAGCTCGCCATGGAACGGCACCGGCCGTGACCGGGAAGACGCGATGTCGAACAACGCCCGGCCGCCGCGCACCGAGCCGGTGAACCCGACGGCCGCGGTCAGTGGATGGCGCACGAGTTCCGGCCCCGCGTCGAAGCCGTGGACCAGGCGGACGACGTCCGCCGGCAGCCCGACCTCGGCCGCCGCCGAGCGGAGGATCCGGGCACACAGGACGGAGGTGGCCGGATGGTCCGGGTGTGCCTTGACCACGACCGGGCATCCCGCGGCCAGGGCACTCGCGGTGTCGCCGCCCGGCACGCTGAACGCCAGCGGGAAGTTGCTCGCGGCGAAGACCGCGACCACGCCCAGCGGCACCTTGAAACGCCGCAGGTCCGGGCGGGGCGCGGGTTCCGCCGACGGGTCGGCATGGTCGATGATCACATCCAGGTAGGCGCCGGCTTCGACGACGTCCGCGAACGCGCGCAGCTGATAGCACGTGCGGGCGAGTTCGCCGGTGAGGCGTACCCGGCCGAGCGCGGACTCCGCGTCGGCGGTCGCGACGATGTCCGCACCGTCCTTCTCCAGGAGTGCGGCGGCCGCACGGAGCAGGTCGACCCGCACGGCGCGGTCCCGCAGCGCCGCGCCGGCCACGGCAGCAGCCCGCACCGCCTCGTCCACGTCCTGCGCCGTCGACTCGGTCGCGACGCTGCCGCGCGGCTCTCCGGTATGCGGGTCGATGCTCAGCACGTCAGTCACTGTCTCGTCCTTTCTCGTGCGGGTTTTCGGTCGCCTCGACAGGCGCTGGGGCATCGGCCAGGCAGGCCAGCTCACCCAGGGGCACCGGCACGGCGAGGCTGCGGGTGGCCAGGCTGCGCAGGTCCGCCGGCGAGGTCTCGCGCCTGCTCAGACAGGCCGCGATGCCGGCGGTGGCGAAGCCGCACACCCGCCCCTGGCACCAGCCCATCCCCGGCCGTGCGAGCATCTTCAGCGTGCGGGCGTCGGCTGCGCCGAGTTCGTCGTGCGCCCGGCGCAGGTCACCGTACGCGACCTCCTCGCAGCGGCAGACCACGGTGGTCTCCGACAGCCACCGTGGCCACGCCCGGGGTATCGGATAGGTGCGGTGCATGGCGGCGGCGAACCGGCGCCCCCGCCGGACGGCGCGGCGCAGCCGGTTCAGCGCGGCCGGATCGGCCGGACGGCCCAGTGCGGCGGCGAGGGCGAGCCCACTGAGCCGTCCCTCGTGGACGGCCAGGGCCGCACCGCCCACGCCGGTCGCCTCGCCGGCCACGTACAACCCCTCGACGCTGCTGCGCTGGCAGTCGTCGACGGTCACCACGAGAGAACCGTCGACGTCCTTGACCGTCTCCGCGCCCACCATGAGTGGCAGTTCCAGCGAAGGGGTGAAGCCCCAGCCGAGTGCCACGACGTCGGCGGCCACCACCTCGTCCGGCCCGGCCGGGCGGCCGTCGCGGTCCACCCTGCCGATCCGAACCGCCTCGACCCGGTCGGTGCCGAGGATCTCCCGGATCGCCGTCCTCGTCCGGTACGGGATGCGGTGCCGGGCCAGGAGCGCCGCGTACCGCAGCGCCTCGACTCCCTTGCCGGGCGCGGAGAGCGGGCCGGCCGGGTCGCGCAGCCAACCGAGCGTCGCGTTGGCCTCGACGACGGCCGCGACGGTCACCCCGGCCCGCGCGAGGCCGGTGGCCACGGGAAGGAGGAACGGGCCGGTGCCAGCGACGACGGCCCGCCGTCCCACCGCCGTCCGGTGCCCCTTGAGCAGGGCCTGCACTCCCCCTGCGGTCATCACGCCGGGCAGGTCCCAGCCGGGCAGCGGCAGCTGCCGGTCGTATCCTCCGGGGCACAGGATCAGTGCCCGCGCGACCAGGCTGCGGTCCACCACCCCGGTCGTGGCCGTGGTGGCCGTCATCCGGACGGTGAACGCCCCGGCGTCGCCGGTGATCAGCCAGACCTGATGGCCGGAAAGGTAGCGGATCCGGCCAGTGCCGCGGAGGGTGTACACGCGGTCCCGCAGCCGGGTGAAGACCGGCCAGCCATGATGTCCGACGGGATCGTCGGGGCGCGGACGGTTCTCGTCGTAGTGGCGCCAGTACTGGCCGCCGGGCTGTCCGGCGGCGTCGATCAGGGCGACCGCGAGCCCGGCCTCGGCAGCTGCGACGGCGGCAGCCAGGCCGGCCGGGCCCGCGCCGACCACGGCGACGTCATGCGGCACGGGTGTCCCTCCGGTCGCCCGCGCCGTCGGGGGACGCACCGGTCCGGCCGTCGTCGCCGAGGCGCATGCCCTCGGCGGCGGTCACCAGGCAGGCGCGCTGGTCGGGCACGCCGTCGACGGTGATGAGGCAGTCGAAGCAGACGCCGATGCCGCAGAACAGTCCCCGGGGCCGACCGCCCTTACGGGTGGTGCGCCAGTCGGTGATTCCGGCGGCGAGCAGCGCGGCGGCGACGCTCTGGCCGGGCTGCGCCGCGACGGCGGCACCGCGGAAGGTCATCTGGTGAGTCATCGGGGCGCCTCCTCGGTGTCCGCGAACCGGTCGGGGGCGAACGGCGCGAGGTCCAGATCCGGCCGCTCCCCCACGAGCGCCTGGGCGATCAGCCGGCCGGTGCCGGCGGACAGGCCGATCCCGGCGCCTTCGTGACCGCAGGCGTGCCAGAGGCCGGGCGCGCGGGGGTCGGGACCGATGACGGGCAGGTGATCCGGGCAGTAGGGGCGGAAGCCGAGGTAGGTCCGCATGGCGCGGACCTGCCGAAGCATCGGGAACAGGGCGATCGCCTTGGCCGCGAGCGTGCCGATCGCGGTGGCCGACACGGTCCGGTCGAAGCCGACGCGCTCGCGTGACGCGCCGATGAGGATGGTGCCGCTGGCGGTCCCCTCGACGACGGGCGAGGTCTGCAGGGCGGCGTCCGAGCTGCCCACGTCGCCGACATACTCGGAGGCGTACACCTTGTGCCGGATCGTCCGGTCAGGCATCGGCTGGGTGACCAGGACGAAGCCTCGCCGGGGCAGCACGGGGACGCGTACCCCGGCGAGGGCGGCGACGCCGCCGGCCCACGTGCCGGCGGCGTTGAGCACCGCCCCGGCGGGGATGTCACCCCCGGTGGTCCGCACGCCCGCCACCCCGGCGCCCTGGCGCAGGAATCCCGTCACGTCGGTTCCTGTCCGCACCTGCGCCCCGCGCTGACGGGCCAGCCGCAACAGGTGCGCCGCGACCAGCATCGGTTGAACCTGGGCGTCCTGCGGGTAGAAGGCGCCCCCGGCGAGTTCCGGGGAGAGATGTGGTTCGTAGTCGCGCAACTCGGCCCGCGTGACGTCACGGACCTCGACGCCGCACCGGCGCTGGCGGACGGCGAACTCGCGCAGCGCCGCGGCGCTCTGCTCCGACGCCGCGACGACCAGGCCGCCCTTGGCCTCGAACTCCCACAGGTCGGCGTGTTCCGCGAGGTCCTCGCGCCAGAGCCGCTGGGAGTACAACGCCAGGTCGAGTTCGGGGCCGGCCTCCTTGTCGGACACCAGCACGTTGCCCTCTCCGGCGCTGGAGGTGCCACCAGCGATCGCGCCGCGATCGACGACGACCACCCGCATCCCCGCCAGTGATGCGAAGTACGCGCTGGCTGCGCCCACGACGCCGGCCCCGACGACCACAAGGTCCGCACTCATGCCGCCGCCTCGCGGCGCTCGGCGCCGCCATGGGGTGTACGGGCGCTGTGCTGGTGATTCGCTCGCTCACGTTCGCTCATGGCGCGTCCTTGGCACCGCTCGCCCACAGACCCCGTACGTGCCCGATGTGCCGCTGCATGAGCAGTTCGGCCCCGACCGGGTCGCGGGCTTCGACGAAGTCCAGGAGCTCGTGGTGCTCGGCGGCCGAGCGGCCCAGCCTGCCGCTCCGCAGCAGCGGGGTCAGGCCGAGCAGCCGGGTCTGCGAGCGCAGGTCGGCGACGACGTCGACCAGGAACCGGTTGCGGCTGTAGCCGAGCAGGGTCAGGTGGAAGACATGGTCGGCCTCGATGTAGCCGACCAGGTCGCCCCGCTCCGCCGCGTCGACGATGGCCTGCGCGAGCGCCCGCAGCTCGGGGAGGTCTTCCTTCGGGATCACCGTCACGGCGTCCCGCACGGTCGGCGGCTCGATGAGCAGCCGCACGGCGGCCAGGTTGTCGAGATCCTCCTCGGAGATCTCGGTGATCCGGAAGCCCTTGTTCGGATGGGGGATGACCAGGCCGGCCTTCACCAGGTCGAGCATGGCCTCCCGTACCGGGGTGGGCGAGACGCCGAGCTGCGCGCCGAGCGCGGGAGCCGAGTAGACCACGCCGGGCTTCAGCTCGCCGGAGATGATCGCGGCGCGCAGGGCGTCCCTGGTCCGGTCGCGGAGGTTCTCCCTGCGGCCGACGCCGGGCAGGTCCGGGACGGGGGCCGGGCTCACAGCAGGAACCCCGCGGGGAACGGGTCGGTGGGGTCGAGGTGGAACTGCGAGGTCGCGGTGATCCACGCCCGGCCGGTGATCGACGGCCGCACGGCGGGCAGCGATCCGACCGTGGTCTGGTCGAGCAGCCGCCCGGTGAACCGGGTGCCGATGAACGACTCGTTGACGAACTCGTCACCGATGCCCAGTTCGCCGCGGGCGTGCAGCTGGGCCATCCGGGCGCTCGTGCCCGTGCCGCAGGGGGAACGGTCGAACCAGCCGGGATGGATGGCCATGGCGTGTCGGGACAATGTGGCGGTCGAGCCGGGGGCCGTCAGATAGACGTGGTGGCAGCCGTTGATGTCGTCGCGCTCGGGGTGGATCGGCCGGTCCTGCTCGTTCACCGCCTGCATGACCGCCATTCCGGCGGTCAGCAGGTCGCCGGCGCGGGACCGGTCGAACGGCAGCCCCAGGTCCGCCAGATCGACGATCGCGTAGAAGTTTCCGCCGAAGGCCATGTCGTACCTGACCTCACCGAAACCGGGCACCGCCGCCGTACGGTCCAGCGCGTAGGAGAACGACGGGACGTTCTGGAGGGTGACCGATTCCGCCGCGCCGTCACGCACCGCCACGGAGGCGACGACCAGCCCGGCGGGGGTGTCGAGCCGGACCGTGGTCACCGGCTCGACGACGGGCACCATCCCGGTCTCGACGAGCACGGTCGCGACTCCGATCGTGCCGTGGCCGCACATCGGCAGCAGCCCGGTGACCTCGATGAAGAGCACGCCGTAGTCGGCGTCGGGACGGGTCGGCGGCTGGAGGATCGCGCCGCTCATCGCGGAGTGGCCGCGTGGCTCGTACATCAGCAGCGTACGGATGTCGTCGCTGTGCTCCATGAACCACAGCCTGCGTTCGGCCATCGTCGCGCCGGGGATCGTGCCGACGCCGCCGACGACGACGCGGGTGGGCATGCCCTCGGTGTGCGAGTCGACGGCGTGGAACGTGCGGCGGGACCTCACTTGTAGCCCTTGGCCAGGACGGCTTCGGTGTCGGCGGTGATCCGGGCCGCGACCTCGGCCGGGAGCGGCAGCCGGGGCGGACGGCAGATCCCGCCCTTGCGGCCGGAGAGATCCATCGACAACTTGATCGACTGGACGAACTCGGTCTTGGAGTCCCAACGCAGCAACGGGTGCAGGTCGCGGTAGATCGGCAGCGCCTTGGCGATGTCGGCGGGGTCGCCCGAGGTGGCCAGCCGGTAGAGCTCGACGGTGCTTTCCGGGATCGCGTTCGGATAGCCGGCGATCCAGCCGACGGCGCCGGCGACGCCCAGCTCGAGCAGCACGTCGTCGGCGCCGACCAGGACGTCCAGGCCGGGTGCCAGCTCAGCGATCTCGTACGCCCGGCGGACGTCGCCGGTGAACTCCTTCACGCCGACGATCAGGCCCTCGTGGAACAGCTCGGCGAGCAGTGCGGGAGCCAGGTCGACCTTGGTGTCGATCGGGTTGTTGTAGGCGACGACCGGCAGCCCGACCCGGGCGACCTCGCGGTAGTGCGCGACGACGGCCCCGCGGTCGGCGCGGTACGCGTTCGGCGGCAGCAGCAGGACGGAGCTGGCCCCGGCCTCGGCGGCCTGCTCGGCCCAGCGGCGGGCCTCGATCGCGCCGTAGGCGGCGACGCCGGGCATCACGCCGAATCCCGTGGGGGAGGCCTGGACGGCCACCTCGACGACGCGCGCCCGCTCCTCCGGGGTCAGCGTCTGGTACTCGCCGAGCGAGCCGTTGGGCGTCACCCCGTCGCAGCCGCCGGCGGCGAGGAACCGGACGTGCTCGGCGAAGGCGTCGTAGTCGACGGAGAGGTCGTCATGGAAGGGCAGTGCCGTCGCGACGTGAACGCCGCGCCACGGCTTGGCGGGGGTGGTCATGGTCGGGTCTCCTCGGGTCGTAGCGCGAAGCGGGCTGGTGCGATGTCAACAGGTCTGGGCTGCCATCCACTTCTCCAGGCCGCTGGCGTCCAGCGGCAGCGCGCGGGACAGCACCTCCGCGCCGTCCGGCGTGACCAGGAGGTCGTCCTCGATGCGCACACCGATTCCGCGCAACTCCGGAGGCACGGTCAGGTCGTGCGCGTGGAAGTACAGGCCGGGCTCGACCGTCAGCACCATGCCGGGTGCCATGACCGCGCCCTGGTATGCCTCCGGTGCGGCCCGGCCGCAGTCGTGCACGTCCAGCCCCAGGTGATGGCCGATGCCGCACACCAGATAGCGCCGGTGATGCTGACCGCTGTCAGAGAGCGCCTCGTCCACGGAAACCGGCAACAGTCCCCAGTCCGCCAGTCCCCGCGCGATCACCTCCATCGCCGCATGGTGGAAGTCGGTGAACCGGCGGCCGGGGCCGACCGCCGCCATCCCGGCCCGGTGGGCCTGTTCCACCAGGTCGTGGACCTGCCGCTGGACGGGAGAGAACCGCCCGGAGGCGGGGAACGTGCGGGTGACGTCGGCGGTGTAACAACTCTTGACCTCGACGCCCATGTCGAGCAGGAGCAACTCGTCCGGCAGCACCGGGCCGTCGCAGCGCACCCAGTGCAGCGTGGGCGCGTGCCGGCCGCTGCCGACGATCGTGGCGTAGCCGGGGCCGTTGCCGTACGCCCGGGCGTACCGGTCGAAGGTGCCCTGCAGCCACCGCTCCCCTGGCCCGGCGATCGCGGTGGGGATCTCGCGGACGACCGCGGCGAAACCCTCGACGGTACGGTCCACGGCCTCGCGAAGCTGCCCGATCTCCCACTCGTCCTTGTACATGCGCAGTTCGGCGAGGGTCCGGTCCAACTCCTCGTCCCGGGTCACGTCCTCCGTGAGCTCCGCGAGCGGCCGGACCTCGACACCCAGCGCCCGCGCCCAGTCGGCCAGTCCCGGAGTGGCCCCGACCCACAGCTCGCCGTGACGGGCGTCGCTGTAGAAGCCGGAGTCGCCGGGACCGGCGGGTGGCGGCAGGTAGAGCGTGGCGTCGCCGTCGCGCAGCACCACCACTGCGTTCTCGACAGCGCAGCCGGTCACCCAGGCGAAGGCGCTGTCCGGGCGGAAGTCGTAGGTCGTGTCGTTGCTGCGCACGGGCGCCTCCCCCGCGGCCAGCACGAGGGTCCGCCCGGGGAGCGCCTCCGCCAGCCGGGCCCGGTGGGCGGCGGCGGCTTCGGCGGCGCCGGGGACGACCGACGGAGTACGGTCCGGCTCGCCCCATCCCGTGTTCATGTACTTCGTGAATGCCGCGATCTCCGACAGCTTCGGTGGCTTGCCGTCACGCATCGGCGACTCCTCCTCCAAGATTCCTGATCAGCTCGGTCAGCCGGGCGAAGACCCGTTCGTCGCCGATGCCGTCGTGTTCGTACTCGTTGGTGACCCAGGTCTGCACGTTGCCGACCCGCGACGCGGTGTCCAGTTGCAGGCCGGCATCCACGTACATGTCGTCGTAGTAGACGGCGGCGGCCACCGGGATCTCGTTGGCGGCCAGCCGGTCGAGGTCGTAGAGCTGCGGCCACTCCTCCCTGGCGGCCAGAAGCTCGACGGCGCCGCGGAACGGGCGCAGCTCGGCGATCTCCTCGAACATCCAGGGAAAGATCATTTCGCCGGTGAACAGCAGCGGCCTGGCGTCCTCCGTGAACTGCGGGTGTCGCGCCCGTTCGGCCTGCGCCGCCCAGCCGGTGGCGGCGGCACCGTGTCCGTAGATGCTCTCCTGCAGGGCCGCGAACAGCGGGTTGTCGCTGAAGGAGGTCCGGGCCAGCACCTGGTGCAGGAACGTCGCCGACAGCTCGTCTCCCGAGAGCGCCTCGTCGAGCAGCCAGTGCAGGCGCTCGTGTCCGGGCTTCATGCCGAGGTCGACGCCGAGCGACTGCAGCCGCCGCACGGTGAGCACGTCGCCGTCGGGCAGCCGCACATCGCCCTCGGACAGGCGGTCGGCGATCCGGCCGACCTGCGCCACCTGGTGCGGATAACGCCGGTAGAACTGCCTGTTCTTCGCCTCGACGCGAGGATAGGTGCGCCGGTAGACCTCGGCCGCCGACGGGTCGAGACCGGGCAGGCCACCGGTGACGTGGCAGGCGCTCAACCCTTCCGGGGCCCTCGAGAGGTACGTCATCGTGAGGAAGCCGCCGTACGACTGCCCGAGGGTGGACCAACGCCGGCCGCCGAAGACGTTCTTCCGCAGGTGCTCGTGGTCGGCGACGATCGAGTCGGCTCGGAAACACGCGAGAAAGCCAGCAGCCTCCTCGGCCGTCGCGAACCCGCTCATCCGGCGACCGTCGACGCGGCTGCTACGGCCGGTGCCACGCTGGTCGACCACGACGACACGGTGGTCGCGCAGCGCCTGGCCCAGCCAGCCGGACCGGTCAACCGGGCGCGGGCCCTTCCCGCCGGGTCCGCCTTGCAGGTAGACCAGGCACGGCAGGTCCTCACCGGCTCGCACCGGATCGACGATCTCACGCGCGAAGATCTGGATGGTGCCGCGCGTCGAGTCGGACCAGTCCAGCGGCACGTCGACCACGTGCTCGCGGACGCGCATGCCAGGGATCGTGTAGCTCGCGGTAATGGTCATCGAGCCCGGTTCTCCTGCCGGATCCGCTCGACACCTCGGTCGGGACGCCATCAGCCTTCTCCAGTAGTGTGTGACATTGCACTGATCGTAAACGCACCCGAGGGAGCCGCGAAAGGGGGTGTCGAGCCGGTCGACGTCCGGCCCCGCCGATCCGTCGGCTACTCGGAGGCCGTCACCCTGTTGGGCAGGCAGGTCCCGGCCGCGCGCCGTACGGGTCGTCCGCACCCGCCCGCCTGCCCGTTGGATCGACGTGGACGGTCGCCCCGGATGCCGCGCCCGGCCGTTTGTCGCGCCGACGCCGGGGTAGACGGCGCTACCCGTCGGAGAGGGAGGCCGGAAGGTGGACAACAGCGAGTTCATCGACTCGGTGGCGAAACGCCTGCGCACGTCACCCGAGCAGGCCACCGCCATCACGCGCGCCACGCTGACGACCCTGGCGGAGCGGATCGACGGGGGTGAGGCGCGGGACCTCTCCGCCCGGCTCCCCGACGAGCTGCGGGCCTACGCGTTCGCGCCCAGGGACAAGGCCCAGCGCTTCGGGGTCGACGCGTTCGTCCAGCAGGTCAGCGGGCGTGCCGAGGTCGACGGGACGACGGCGAAGGCCGGCATGCGGGCGGTGTTCGACACCCTCCGCGAGGCCATCCCGCCCGGCGACTACGACGACGTCGTCACCCATCTCCCCGCCGAGTTCTGGGAACTCACCGACTCGGCGGGGCGATACGACGGCGGGCGCAAGGGCTGACATAGCTCCAGCCCTCTCGTGGAGCCTTGAACTGAGGTCCGACACAGAACCCGGGCTGAGGTCACCGACCAAGGCCCGGGCCACCTCTGCGGTTCACCGCGCACCACGGAGCAGCCGCTCACCGGCAGATCCGCGCACTGTCGTGCGGCAGCACCAGCAGTCTTGGCCCTTACGCGCCGTTACCTGGCTCTCGGCGAGGCCGGCCCGTGGTGGGCCGGCTCTGGCCGTCCCGGTGGAGCCCATCTCGTCCGTCACAGCCACCCGGCCGGCTCTCAGATCACGCCCTGCGCTCTCGGGAACCGCCCGGCCCGAAGCAACTGGCCCGGCAACTGCCGACCCAGCACGTCGGTGATCCAGGCGGAGACCGACAGCAGGGCGTCGAGGTCGACGCCGGTGTCCACACCCTCGCGTTCGAGCAGGTAGACGAGATCCTCCGTGGCGATGTTGCCGGTCGCGTCGGGCGCGAACGGGCAGCCACCGATGCCCGCGACGGAGCTGTCGAGCACCGACACTCCCGCTTCCAGACCGGCGTACGCGTTGGCGTATCCGGTGTTTCGGGTGTTGTGCAGGTGCAGCCCCAGCGGAATGCCGAAACCGGCCGCGCCGCCCAGCAGGTGGGTCACCTGCCTGGGCACCCCCACACCGATCGTGTCGGCGAAGACGAGTTCGTCGACCCCGGTGGCGGCGACGCGCTCGGCGATGGACAGCACTCGGCCGGGATCGACCTCTCCCTCGAAGGGGCAGCCGAAGGAAGCCGCCAGGGTGACGCTGGCCCGCCGGCCGTCGGCGTGCGCCGCGGTGACGATGGCGCCGGCCTCGGCGAGCGACTGCTCGACGCTGCGCCCCTGGTTCCGCTGGTTGAAGGTCTCCGTGACACAGAAGGCGACCCGCGCCTCCACCAGCGGAGTCGCCGCGAGTCGGGCGTAGCCGCGCTCGTTGAGCACGAGGCCGGCGAATGTGACACCGGACGCGGACTCGACCCCGGCGCAGACCTCCTCCGCCGCACTCATCCGGGGTACGCGGGCCGGATTGACGAAGCTGGTCACCTCCACGGCGGTCAGTCCGGTGCCGGCCAGCCGGTTGACGAACTCCGCACGCTGCCGCGGGCTGAGATGCTCTGGTTCGTTCTGCAGGCCGTCGCGGGGGCCGACTTCGCAGATTCTGACCGTCATGTCCGTCCTCGTGTCCGCCGGCCAATCAAAAGATGTATGCAAGATAGGCCGCCGAGTTCCGCCGGACAAGCCCAGATTGCCTGACAACCCGCTAGAGGATCACGGCGCGTTGTGCGAGATTGTATGCAGTAACCATCGTGATCTCTTTACGGGACCGTGTCCCCGTGGTTTCATTCACGTACCGACCCACCCGACCGCAGGAACTCGCCGGCCCCCGCCGGCCAGCGGGAGTGGTCACCCAACGACCCGCCCTCACCTAGGCCATCGATACGGACAGGGGAGAAATAACGTGCTTTACGGCGACATCCTGCGGCGCAACGCGACCCGGTATCCGCACCACACCGCTCTGCTCATGGTCGACGACTCGGGATCGCGGACGTACGCCGAACTGCACGAGCGCGCGATGCGCCTGGCCAACGCCCTGACGGGCATCGCCTCGCACGGTGACCGGGTCGGGATCCTGTCCGAGAACAGCCTTGAGTACGTCGAGGCCTACTACGGCGTGCCGTCGGCGGGCATGGCCCTGACCATGCTCAACTACCGCCTGCACCCGAAGGAATGGGTGTGGATCCTCAACAACGCCGGCGCGAAGGTGCTCCTCGTCGCCCAGCCCTTCCTCGCGGCGATCGCCGACCACCGCGCCGAACTCGCCACGGTCGAGCACATCGTCGTCATCGGCGAGCCGGTGCCGGGCTTCCGCAGCTACGAGGACCTGCTCGGCGCCGCGTCGGCGAGCACCCCGGACGTCCCGGTCAGCGAGGACGACGTGGCCTGGCTGCTGTACACCAGCGGCACGACGGGGTTCCCGAAGGGCGCCCAGCTGACCCACCGCAACCTGAACGTCGCGCTGGTCCAGTCGGCGCTCGCGTACGAGCCCACGCCCCGGACCACGTTCCTCAACGCCATGCCGCTGTGCCACGTGGCCGGCTACCTCGTGCCCGTACACCAGTTCCACGGCGGCTCGGTGCTGATGATGTCCGGCTGGGACCCGGAGCGCTGGATGCGGATCGTGCAGGACCACCGGGTCACCAGCGGCGGGTTCGCCCCCACCATGATGTCGATGCTGCTGGCCCACCCGAAGATCGACGACTACGACCTCAGCAGCCTGGAGTGGATGGGGTACGGCGCGTCCAAGATCCCGCCGGAGGTGCTCCGGCAGACCATCGAACGGTTCGGGCCCGTGGTCTACGCCGGCATGGGCATGACCGAACTCGGCGGGAACATGCTGACCCTCGACAAGCAGGCGCACATCCGCGCCGCCAACGGCGAGGAGCACCTGCTCGACGCCATCGGCAAGCCGATGTCGCTGGTGGACGTGCGGGTGGTGCGCCCCGACGGCGAGGACTGCGACCTCGGCGAGATCGGCGAGATCGTGGTGCGCGGCGACCAGGTCACTACCGGCTACTGGGGCGACCCGAAGGCGACCGAGGCGGCCTTCGACGGTGGCTGGTTCCACACCGGTGACCTCGCCCGCAGGGACGAGGAGGGCTTCCTCTACATCGTCGACCGGCTGAAGGACATGATCATCTCCGGCGGCGAGAACGTGTACTCCAGCGAGGTCGAGAACGCCCTCTACGAGCACCCCGCCGTGGCGGAGGCCGCGGTGATCGGCCTGCCCGACCCGGTGTGGGGAGAGAAGGTGGCTGCCGTGGTGGTGCCGAAGGACGGGCACGAGATCACGGCCGAGGACGTCGTGGCCCAGTCCAGGAGCCGGCTGGCGTCCTACAAGCAGCCGCGCGCGGTCTACTTCGTCGACGCGCTGCCGAAGACCGTCAGCGGGAAGATCCGCAAGAACGAACTCCGCGACCGGTTCGTCGCCGGAGAGTGACCGTCGCCGCGGAAGCGGCCGACGCCGGACCAACGCCGACCGGAAGGGCAGCCGAGCCATGGACGAGCACGTCGCATCCACCGCCGTCACCACCGTCGCCACCGGGTTGAGGTTCCCCGAGGGCCCGGTCGCCCTGCCCGGCGGCGACGTCCTGGTCGTCGAGATCCACCGTGGCACCCTGACCCGGGTCACCCCGGACGGCACGACGTCCGTCGTCGCCGAACTGGGCGGCGGGCCCAACGGCGCCGCCGTCGGTCCGGACGGCCGGGTGTACGTCGCCAACAACGGCGGCCTGCACGCCTTCGAGGTGGGCGGGTTCGTGTTCGCCGGAGGCATTCCCGCCGACTACAACTCGGGCAGCATCCAGGCCGTCGACCTGGCCACGGGCGAGGTGCGGACGCTCTACACCGAGGCCGACGGCGTGGCGCTGCGCGGACCCAACGACCTCGTCTTCGACGCCGAGGGCGGTTTCTACTTCACCGACCACGGCAAGAGCGACGGGGTCACCGGCGACCGTGGGCGGCTGTTCTACGCCACGCCGGACGGCCGGTCGATCCGGATGCTCGCCGGCGGCATGGAGGGGCCGAACGGCATCGGCCTCTCCCCCGACGGCACGCGGCTCTACGTCAGCGAGACCTACACCGCGCGGGTCTGGTGGTGGGACGTGACGGCCCCGGGTGAGATCCGGGGCGGGAGGTCCCTGGGCGGCTCCGGCGGCGGCAACTTCCTCCACACCGCGCCGACGTACACCAACTTCGACTCGCTGGGCGTGGAGGCCGGCGGCAACGTCTGCGTGGCGTCGATGGTCACGCCGGGCATCTCGGTGATCGACCCGGACGGCGGTCTGGTGGACTTCGTGCCGATCGACGTCGGCGACCCGGGGATCACCAACATCACCTGGGGCGGCCCCGACCTGCGGACGGCCTACGTCACCGCCTCCAGCACCGGCCGCCTGCTGGCGGTCGACTGGCCGCGGCCCGGGCTGCGACCCCACTTCGCCTCCGCCGCCCCGCGGTGACGAGGACCGCCGTCGCACCGACCGGCTGGCGCGGGATGGTCATGCTGGAGGAGTGATTCGCTTCGTCCTGAACGTGTTGTGGCTCGTCTTCGGCGGTGGGATCGTGCTGGCGATCGGCTACGGCATCGCCGCGCTGGTCTGCTTCGTCCTGGTCATCACCATCCCGTTCGGTGTCGCGTCGCTGCGTCTCGCCGCCTATTCGCTGTGGCCCTTCGGCCGCACCGTGGTGCCCAAGCCGGGTGCGGGCGTCGCCTCCGGACTGGCGAACGTCCTGTGGGTGGTGCTGGCGGGATGGTGGCTGGCCCTGTCCCACATCGTCGCCGGCGTCGCGCTCTGCGTCACGGTCATCGGCATTCCGTTCGGCATCGCCAACTTCAAGCTCGTGCCGGCGGCGTTCTGGCCCCTCGGGCGGGAGGTCGTCGACGCCCCGTGACCGCGGGTTTCAGCCGACGTACGGGCGCTCGCGCCTGAGTTCCTCCCGGGCGATGGAGCGGCGGTGGACGGCGTCGGGACCGTCGACGATGCGCAGCACCCGCGCCCACGCGTAGAAGTAGGCGAGCGGGGTGTCGTCGCTGACCCCGGCGCCGCCGAACACCTCGATCGCCCGGTCGATGACGGCGGTCGCCATCGCCGGCGCGGCGACCTTGATCGCGGCGATCTCCGTGCGGGCGCCCTTGGCGCCGTACCGGTCGATCAGCCACGCCGTCTTGTAGACCAGCAGCCGCGCCTGGTCGATGTCGATCCGCGACTGCGCGATCAGCTCGCGTACCACGCCCTGGTCGGCGAGGTGCCGGCCGAACGCGACCCGCGACTTGGCGCGCTCCACCATCAGTCCCAGCGCCCGCTCGGCCATCCCGATCGCCCGCATCGCGTGGTGGATCCGACCCGGTCCGAGCCGGGCCTGGGCGATCGCGAACCCGTCACCCTCGCGGCCCAACAGGTTCGCCGCGGGCACGCGTACGTCCCGGAACACCAGCTCCGAGTGGCCGTGCTGGTCCTGGTACCCGAAGATCGGCAGGTGCCGCACGATCTCCAGCCCGGGGGTGTCCCGCGGCACCAGGATCATCGACTGCTGCCGGTGCGCCTCGGCGTCCGGGTCGGTCTTGCCCATCACGATGAACACCTGGCACCGCTCGTCGGCGACCCCGGTGATCCACCACTTGCGCCCGTTGACGACGTACTCGTCGCCGTCCCGGACGATCGCCGTGGTGATGTTGGTGGCGTCGGAGGACGCCACGTCCGGCTCGGTCATCGCGTACGCCGAGCGGATCGTCCCGGCCAGCAGCGGCTCCAGCCACCGCGTCTTCTGCTCCCCGGTGGCGAACCGGTGCAGCGTCTCCATGTTCCCCGTGTCGGGGGCCTGGCAGTTGATCGCCTCCGGCGCGATCACCGGCGACCAGCCGGAGACCTCCGCGACAGCCGCGTACTCCAGGTTGGTCAGCCCCGACAGCTCGGGCAGGAACAGGTTCCACAGGCCGCGCCTCCGCGCGGAGGCCTTCAGGTCCTCCATCACCGGCGGGTACGCGTGCGCCCCGTGCGCGGCCAGGTGGGCGGCCCAGCTCCGCTCGGCGGGCAGGACCTCCTCCCGCATGAAGTCCCACATCCGTCCGACGGTCTCCTCCGCCTTCGGCGAGAGCGCGAAATCCACCTGGGTCAGCCTTTCTGGTCGAGTGTGGTCAGGCCCGCTTCGGCGATCCGCCGAACCTCGTCGTCGAGGTCGCCGAACGTCTGTCCGGCCATCGCCCCGGACGCCACCCGGGCGGCGACACCCTGGGCGATGATCGCGAACTTGAAGTGGGCGAACGCCTCGTAGAACGCGAGGTCGTCCAGGCCCGCCCCGGTCCGCCGGGCGTAGCGCTCGGCGAGGTGGGCGCGGCGGGGAAAATCGTCGTGGCGGGTCACCGCCGGGGTCAGCAGCGGCGCGGGTTCGCCGGGCTCGCGCCAGTAGAACAGCAGCATCCCCAGATCCGTCATCGGATCGCCCAGCGTCGACAGCTCCCAGTCGAGCACCGCCCGCACCCGCGCCGGGTCCCGGCGGTCCAGCAGGCAGTTGTCCAGCCGGAAGTCGCCGTGCACGATCGCCGACCGCCCGGCGGCGGGCAGCGCGTCGGTGAGCCGTGCCCCCAGCTCGTCGAGCGCCCACACCTCGTGGGTCTTCGACGCGTCCCACTGGCCGCGCCAGCGCCGCAACTGCCGCGCCACGAACCCGGTCGGCCGGCCGTAGTCGCCCAGGCCGACCGATTCCGGCTCCACCAGGTGGAGGTCGGCCAGAACGTCGACCAGCGCGTCGGCCAGCGCGACCTTCGCGCCCGGGCCCCGGGCGTAGGCCGCGGGAAGCTCGTCGCGGACCACGTGGCCGTCGACCTTCTCCATCACGTAGCACGGCACGCCGAGCAGGTCCCCGGTCCGGTCAACGAGGATCACCCGGGGCACCGGCACCGGCGTCCCCGCGAGGGCCTGCTGCACCCGCGCCTCACGGCCCATGTCGTGGGCGCTCGGCAGCAGCTCACCCGTCGGCGGGCGGCGCAGCACCACCGCACCCGCGGCGCTGACCAGCTCGAACGTCAGGTTCGACTTGCCACCCGCGATCAGCGTGACGTCCAGCTCCCGCCACCGGTCGTCCTCCAGAGCCGCGGCCAGCGCCCGTCCCACCCGTTCCGGGCGCACCAGCTCCCGCAGGTCCGGCTCAGCCGACGACGCGTTCACCCACCGCTCCTCTCCGTTCGTGTCCGGCGGGCCGGGTTCGGCCCGGGCCCGCCCGGGCTCATGCCTGCCGGACGACCCCGGCGTCGACGAGCGCGTCGACGGCCGCCCGGTCCAGGCCCGCCTCGCCGAGCACCTCACGGGTGTGTTCGCCGCACCGGGGCGCCGGCCCCGGCCATGCCCCGGGGGTCTGCGAGAACCGGGGTGCCGGGGCGGGATGCGTCAGGCCGTCGTGCTCGACGAAGACGGACCTGGCGGCCATGTGCTCGTGGCCGGGCGCCTCCGCGGGGCTGAGGACCTCCGCGACGCAGGCGTCGGAGCCCGCGAAGGTCTCCATCCACCGCGGCCGGGTCCGCTCGGCGAAGCGCCGGGCGAAGGTCGCGCGGACCCGTGGCCACGCGGCCTTGTCGTCCTGGGGTACGCCGGCCAGTTCCTCGGCGAGACCGAGGCCATCCAGCAACTGGGCGTAGAACTGCGGCTCGATGGCGCCCACCGAGATCCACCGGTCGTCCGCGGTGCGGTAGACGCCGTAGTAGGGCGCCGCCCCGTCGAAGAGGTTGCCGCCGCGCGGCTCGGTCCACTCGCCGTGGGCCCGCATCGAGTGCAGCATCGCCGTGAACAGGGCGGTGCCGTCCACGATCGCCGCGTCCACGACCTGGCCCTGCCCCGTCCGCCGGGCGTGCAGCAGGGCGGCGACGACACCGAAGGCCATCAGCATGCCTCCGCCGCCGAAGTCGCCCAGCATGTTGAGCGGGGCGGTCGGGGCGCCGTCCGCGCCCACGATCGGCTCGAGCGCCCCGGTCACCGCGATGTAGTTGATGTCGTGGCCCGCCCGCCGGGCGTACGGCCCCTGCTGTCCCCATCCGGTCATCCGGCCGTACACCAGCCTGGGGTTGCGCTCGAGCGCGCGGTCCGGGCCGATCCCGAGGCGCTCGGCCACGCCGGGACGGAAGCCCTCCAGGAGGACGTCGGCGTTCGCGACGAGGTTCAGCACGACGTCCGCGGCGGCAGGATGTTTCAGGTCCACCGCCAGCGACCGCCGACCCCGGTCGAGCACCTGGTGGCTGGACCCGTGCGGCGCGGCGACGCCGACGTGGCCGGCCCGGTCCACCCGCACCACGTCGGCGCCCATGTCGGCCAGCATCATGCCGGCGAACGGGCCCGGGCCGATGCCGCCGAGCTCGATCACCCTGATCCCGGCCAACGGTCCCCGGCCGCGGCTGCTCACCGGCCCGCCCAGACCGGCGGCCGCTTCTCGGCGAAGGCGGTGGGACCCTCGACCGCGTCGCGGCTGGCGAAGACGACGTCGGTGGCCTCGTCGTTGACCGCCCACACCTCCCGCCGCGACCAGTCCGGGTCCCAGTCCGATCCGGCGGCGGCGACGGCGTGCATCACCCGCTTGGTGTGCTGCACCGACAGCGGCGCGTTGGCGGCGATCCGCTCGGCCAGCGCCATCGCCTCCTCCAGCGCCGCGCCGGGCCGGGCGACCACGTTGACCAGGCCCCACTCGGCCGCCTGGCGCACGTCGACGGGGTCGCCGGTGAGCGCCATCTGCAACGCGCGCTTGAACGGGATCTGCCGTTGGAGCCGCACCACCCCGCCCGCGGCGGCGATGAGCCCCCGCCTGACCTCGGGCAGGCCCATCCTGGCGTCCTCGGCGGCGACCACCAGGTCGCAGGCCAGCGCGATCTCGGTGCCGCCACCCATGGCGAACCCGTTGACGGCCGCGACCAACGGCTTGTCGATCCAGTGTCGGACGAGGCCCGCGAAGCCCCACTCGGGGTGCTCCGGCGCGGCGACCGAGCGGCCGGCCGCCAGCTCCTTGAGGTCGGCGCCGGCGCAGAAGGCCCGCCCGTTGCCGGTCACCACCACGACGCGCACCTCGGGGTCGGTGGCCGCCCGTTCCAGCGCCTCCCCGACGGCGGTCGACAGCGCGGCGTTGACGGCGTTGAGGGCCTGCGGCCGGTTGAGTCGGATCACGGCGACGTGGCCGGACCGCTCGTACAGTGCGGCCGGTGCGGTGCCGTCGGGCATCGGGTCGCTCGTGGTCGTCATCGGGACTCCAGCACGTCGCGGGCGATGATGTGCTTCATGATCTCGGTGGTGCCGCCGTAGATGGTGGTGACGCGGGTGTCGGCGTAGGCCCGCGCGATGGGGTACTCCCGCATGTAGCCGTAGCCGCCGAACAACTGGACGCAGCGGTCGACGGTGCGCTTGTGCATCTCCGTCGACCACCACTTCGCCTTGGCGGCGTCCACCGCGCCCAGCTCGCCGCGGTCGAACCGCCGCACGGCGTCGTCCACGTACGCCTGCGTCACCTCCAGCTCGGTCAGCATCTCGGCGACGGCGAAGCGGGTGTTCTGGAACGACGCGATCGGCGTGCCGAACGCCTGCCGCTGCTGGACGTGGTCGAGGGTCCAGCCGAGGGCCGCCCGGGCTCCGGCGCAGGCGGCCACGGCGATGCCCAGTCGTTCGAGCGGCAGGTGGCTCATCAGGTAGGGCAGCCCCCGCCCGACCTCGCCGAGCACGTTGCCGGCCGGGACGACGACGTCGTCGAAGAACAGCTCGGCGGTGTCCTGGGAACTGAGGCCGATCTTGTCGAGCTTGCGGCCGCGGGTGAACCCGGGCATCCCCCGTTCGACGACCAGCAGGCTGAACGCCCGGCTCCGGGCCCCGGGATCGGGGTCGGTCCTGGCGACGACGATCACGAGGTCGCTGTGGATGCCGTTGGTGATGAACGTCTTGGCGCCGTTGAGCACCCAGTTGTCGCCGTCGCGCCGCGCCGTCGTCCGGATGCCCTGCAGATCCGAGCCGGTGCCCGGTTCGGTCATGGCGATGGCACCGATCTTCCCGCCCGCGCAGAGGTCGGGGACCCACCGCTCGGCCTGCTCCGGGGTGGCCAGGTCGAAGACGTACGGCAGCACGATGTCCGCGTGGCAGGAGAAGCCCGAGCCGAGGGATGTGGCGTTGACCCGGGCGAACTCCTCGATCATCGCGCAGCGGAAACCGAAGTCGGAGAGGGCCCCACCGCCGCCGTGCTCCTCGGGCGCGTTGATGCCCAGCAGCCCCTGCCGGCCGGCTTCGCGCCACGGTTCACGCGGGATGATGCCGGCCTCGTCCCAGGCCTCGACGTGCGCCGTGACGTGCCGGTCGAGGAACTGGGCGACGCTCGCGCGGAACGCCTCGTGGTCGTCGGTGAAGAACGGGCGCCGGGCCCACAGATCCTTGCCCATGGTCTGCCTCCCCCGGCTCAGAGTCGCTCGATGACGGTGGCGTTGGCCATGCCGCCGCCCTCGCACATGGTCTGCAGCCCGTAACGGCCGCCGGTGGCCTCGAGGTGGTTCAGCAGGGTGCCCGCCAGGCGGGTGCCGGAGGCGCCGAGCGGGTGGCCCAGCGCGATCGCGCCGCCGCGCGGGTTGAGCTTGTCGAGGTCACCGCCCAACTCGGCGAGCCAGGCCAGCGGCACCGGCGCGAAGGCTTCGTTCACCTCGTAGGCGTCGATGTCGTCGATACCCAGCCCGGCCCGGTCGAGCACCCGACGCGTGGCCGGGATCGGCGCGGTGAGCATGAGCATCGGGTCGTCGCCGGCGACCGCGAACGCGTGGAAGCGGGCCCGCGCCCGCAGGCCGAGCCTCTCGGCGACGTCCTCGCCCATGATCAGCGCCGCCGAGGCGCCGTCGGTCAGGGGCGAGGAGTTCCCCGCCGTGATCCGCCAGTCCAGGTGCGGGAACCGCTCGCGCATGTCGGGGGCGCCGAAGGACGGCCGCAGCCCGGCCAGCCCCTCGGCGCTCGTCGTCGGGCGGATCGTCTCGTCCGCGGCGAACCAGCGGTCGCCGTCGTCGTCGAGGCGTACCGGCACGATCTCGTGGTCGAAGCCGCCCGCGGCGGCGGTCTCGGCCGCGAGGCGGTGGGACCGGGCGGCGTACTCGTCGAGCCGCTCCCGCGAGAGCCCCCACTTCTCGGAGATGAGTTCGGCCGAGACGCCCTGGTTGACCAACCCCTGCGGGTAGCGCCGGGCGATCGAGGGCCCCTGCGCGTCCTGGCCCATCGCGGCGACGCCCATCGGAACGCGGCTCATCGACTCCACGCCGCCGGCGACGACGACGTCGTAGGCGCCGGCCATCACTCCCTGGGCGGCGAAGTGCAGCGCCTGCTGGCTGGAGCCGCACTGCCGGTCGATCGTCGTGGCCGGCACCGACTCCGGCCAGCCCGCGGCGAGCACGGCGTTACGGCCGACGTTGAGCGCCTGCTGGCCGGCCTGCCCGACGCAGCCGGTGATGACGTCCTCGACCCGTCCCGGGTCCAGGTCGTTGCGCTCCACCAGCGCGCAAAGCACGGTGGCGAACAGGTCGACCGGGTGCACCCCGGACAGCGCTCCCCCGGGCTTGCCCTTGCCGGAGGGCGTCCGGACGATGTCGACGATGACCGCGTTACGCATGGTTGCTTCCTTCTGTCGGGGGCTGCTGGTCAGCGCGGGGCCATCCGGATGGCGCCGTCGAGGCGGATGGTCTCGCCGTTCACCATCGGGTTGGCCACGATCGCCGCGACCAGCTGGGCGTACTCCGCGGGGCGGCCGAGCCGGCCGGGGTGCGGGACCTGCGCGCCCAGCGAGTCGCGGACCTCCTGCGGCAGCTGGCCGAGCAGCGGGGTCTCGAAGAGGCCCGGCGCGACGGTCACGACGCGGATCTTCAGTGCCGCGAGGTCGCGGGCGATCGGCAGCGTCATGCCGACCACGCCACCCTTCGAGGCCGAGTACGCGGCCTGCCCGACCTGACCGTCGAACGCGGCGACCGACGCCGTGTTGACGATGACCCCGCGCTCCTCGCCGGTGAGCTCGTTCTCCGCCATCGCCGCCGCGGCGAGGCGCAGCACGTTGAAGGTGCCGAGCAGGTTGACGCGGACCACCCGCTCGAAGTCGGCGAGCGGGAAGGGGCCGTTCTTGCCCACGGTCTTGACCGCGTTGCCGATCCCCGCGCAGTTGACCAGCACGGCCAGGGCGCCCTCGTCGTTGGCGAGCGAGACGGCCGAGCGCACCGCCTCCTCGTCGGTCACGTCGGCGCCGACGAACCGGACGGCGTCCCCCAGCCCGTCGAGCCGGCTGCGGTCGGCGGTGGGCAGGTCCAGTGCCACCACCCGGGCACCGGCCGCGACCAGCGTCTCCACCGTCGCCAGGCCGAGCCCGGAGGCACCTCCGGTCACCAACGCCTGCTTGCCCCGGACATCCATGCCTGACCTCCCACACCTAGCGGCACTTAGTGAGCGATCGCTAAAGTAGCCCCTGGACGGTGCGGAAGCCAAGCCCCCTCCCGCCGCCCGGACCCGCCGGACAGCCGCACCGGACGGGTACTGAGCGAACGTTTGCTAGGCGCTCACGGGACGCTCTACGCTTCCCCGGCGACCCGGTGCCGAGGCCGGACGGAGACGAGGACGACGTTGACCGACGACGCATTCGACTGGCGGAGCTACCCCCCGCTCGAGCTGTCGCCGCTCCTGTCGGTCGCGCTGGCCGAGATCGTCGAACACGGCTACGACGGGACGTCGGTCCGCAAGATCGCCGTCCGCGCCGGCGTCACCGTGCCGGCGCTCTACTACCACTTCGAGAACAAGCAGGCCATGCTGCGGGAGCTGCTCGACCACGCGATGCGGATCGTGCTGGCGCACGCCCGGGCGGCCCTCGAGGAGGCCGGCGAGGACTGCGTGGCCCGGCTGAGTGCCCTGGTGGAGGCGATCGTCCTCTACATGGCCCAACACCGCGACCTGGCGTTCCTCGACTCCGAGCGCCGGAGTCTCACCCCCGAGAACCGGGCGCACTACGTGGCCCGACGCGACGAGCTCGAGGGCGAGCTGCGCGACACGATCCTCGGCGGGGTGGAGCAGGGCGTCTTCCGCACCCCGTATCCCGACGAGTGCAGTCGGGCGATCCTGTCCATGTGCCAGGGCGTCGCCGGCTGGTACCGGCCGGGCGGCCCGGTCGACGCGCCGACCATGGCCCGCAGGTACGCCGACCTCGCGCTGGCAACCGTGCAACACCAGGCACAGGAAGGGGCCACCCGATGACCGGTCCGCTCGACGCGTTCCGACTCGACGGCCGGGTCGTGGTGATCACCGGCGCGAGCTCCGGGCTGGGGGTGGGCTTCGCCCGGGCCGTCGCGAACGTCGGCGGCACCCTGGTCCTCGCCGCCCGACGCGAGGACCGGCTGCACGACGTGGCGGGCGAACTCCGCGCACGGGGCGCGACGGTGCTCGCCCGGGCGACCGACGTGACGGTGCCCGAGGAGTGCCAGGCACTGGTGGACGCGGCGGTGGCCGAACACGGCCGCGTCGACGTGCTCGTCAACAACGCCGGCCTGGGTGGTTCCGTACCGGCCTCGCGGGAGACCCCCGACGCGTTCCGCCAGGTGATCGACGTGAACCTCAACGGCTCGTTCTGGATGGCCCAGGCCTGCGCCCGGGTGATGCCGGCCGGTTCCTCCATCGTCAACGTGGCGAGCGTGCACGGTGTGGTGGCCTCGCGGTTCCCGCAGGCGTCCTACGCCGCGAGCAAGGCGGGCGTCATCGGCCTGACCCGGGACCTCGCGCAGCAGTGGTCCCGCCGCAAGGGCATCCGGGTCAACGCCCTGTGCCCCGGCTACTTCGCCAGCGAGATGACGGCGAACGGCGAGGACAAGCTGCGCGACATGGTCGCCCAGCACAGCCTGCTGGGCCGCTTCGGCGAGCAGCACGAGGTCGACAGCGCGCTGCTGTTCCTGGCCAGCCCGGCGTCGTCGTACGTCACCGGCACGACCCTCCTCGTCGACGGCGGTCTCGCCGCGATCTGAGCGCCGGCCGTCAGTCGGTGAAGGTCGGGGCGCGGCGCTGGGCGAAGGCGGCGACGCCCTCGCGGAAGTCGGCCGTACCCATCAGCGTGGTCTGCCCCTCGGCCTCCCGGCGCAGCGCCGCGTCCAGGTCCGGGAGCGTCGCGGCGTTGACGGCCTGCTTGGTCAGCGCGGTGGCGGCCCTCGGCCCCTGGGCGATCCTGGTCGCCAGCTCCCGCACCCGGGCCTCGAACGTCGAGGCGTCGCACGCCTCGGCGATCAGGCCGACCTCGGCCGCCTCACCCGCGCTGATCCGCTCGCCGAGCAGGGCCGCCCGCATGGCGCGGGCGCGACCCATCGACGCCGCGGCCGTCACCGACGCCCCGCCGTCGGGCATGAGACCGACGGACAGGAACGGCAGCACGAAGTAGGACCGGGACGAGGCGACGACCAGGTCGCACGCCAGGGCCAGCGACGCACCCACCCCGAGCGCGCCGCCGTCCACGGCGGCCAGGACCGGGGTCGGCAGCGTGGTCAGCCGGCGCACCACGTGGTTGGCCGCCGCCATCATCTCCTCCCGGAGGCCCACCGGGGTCGCCGGATCGGCGGCGGCGAGATCCGCCCCGGCGCAGAAGGCCCGCCCCCGCCCGGCGAGCACCACACAGCGGACCGCCCGGTCGACGGCGAGCCGGTCGAGGACCACGCCCAGGCCGCGCATCGCGGGAAGGTCCAGCGCGTTGAGCCGCTCCGGCCGGTCCAGACCGACCCGGACGACGCCACCTTGCCGCTCGACGACGATACCCACGCGGCCGGCCCTACTCGGCGGCGTCGGCGAGGTGGCGCAGGGCGCGCTTGACGAGCTTGCCCGTCGGCGTCCTCGGCAGCCGGTCGACGAACTCGACGCTGCGCGGCAGCTTGTAGCGGGCGATCCGCTCGCCGAGGAACGCGACCAGTTCGTCGGCGAGCGCCGCGTCCGCCCGCGCGCCGGGGGCCGGCTGCACGTACGCCCGCACCGACTCCCCCAGGTCCGGGTCGGGGACGCCGATCACCGCGACGTCGAGCACCCGGGGGTGCAGGATCAGCGCGTTCTCGATCTCCTGCGGGTAGATGTTGACCCCGCCGGAGATGATCGTGAACCCCTTGCGGTCGGTGAGGTACAGGAAACCGTCCTCGTCCACCCTGCCGATGTCGCCGGTCGTGGTCCACGTCGGATGCCGCGGATGCACGGCCTGCCTGGTTCTGTCCGGGTCCTTGTGGTAGCGGAAGGGCAGCTCGTTCCGCTCGAAGTAGACGGTGCCGACCTCGCCCACCGGCAGCTCCGCACCGTCGTCGCCGCAGACGTGCAGGACGCCGACGACCGCCCGGCCGACCGAGCCCGGCCTGCGGCACCACTCCTCGCTGGTGATGTACGTGACGCCGTTCAGCTCGGTCGCCGAGTAGTACTCGACGAGGATCGGCCCCCACCAGTCGAGCATCGCCCGCTTGACCTCGACCGGGCACGGGGCCGCGGCGTGCACGGCGCACCGCAGGCTGGACACGTCGTACCTGTGACGGACCGACTCGGGAAGCTTCAGCATCCGGACGAACATCGTCGGCACCCACTGGCTGTGGGTCACCCGGTAACGCTCGATCATCGACAGCGCGGCCTCGGCGTCGAACCGCCGCATCATCACCACCGTGCCACCGAGGGCCTGGATCACCGCGGCGAACCGCAACGGCGCCGCGTGGTAGATCGGCGCCGGGGACAGGTAGACGGTGTCGGTGCCGAAGCCGTACATCGGTCCGTACAGCGCGGCGTCGGCATTGGCCTCGTCGACCTGGTGGTCTGGCAGCGGCGGCTTGATCCCCTTCGGGAAGCCGGTCGTGCCCGAGGAGTAGAGCATGTCGGTGCCGCGTGGCTGGCTGGGCAGCGCCTCGGCCGACGCCTGCTCCAGCGCCTCCTCGTACGACGAGTAGCCCTCCGCCGGGCCGCCGTAGACCAGCCGGAGGGTGACCTGCGGCGTCTCGGCGACCAGGCGTTCGGCCGCCTCCCGCAGCCCGGCGGAGACGACGATCGCCTTGGCGTCGCAGTCGTCGACGATGTAGGCGATCTCGGCAGGGGTGAGGTGACTGTTCACCGCCGTGATGTAGAGCCCCGTGCGCAGGGCCGCCCAGTAGACCTCGAACGCGCGCGGCGTGTTGTCGGTCAGCAGCGCCAGGTGGTCACCGCGGCGCAGTCCGGCGTCGTGCAGCACGCGCGCGAGGCGGCGTGACCGCTCCTCCATCTGTCGGTAGGTGAGCGTCTCGCCGGTCTCGCCCACGATCACGGCGGGCTTCTCGGGGAACTGGTCGACATGGGTACCGGGATACATCCGCCGCTCCTCAGCGATCCTGTCGCAGCTTCGGTGCCGTGCGGCCCACGGCACGATGACAACGTGACAAGCCCCCGCTAGGTGGCCGCGCAGCCCCCGTCGCCGCCGGTCGCGTCGGCGACGACCACGCCCGAGGAGAGCAGCGCGGACACCTCCTCGGCGCTCAGGCCGGCGCCCCGCAGCACGTCCGTCGAGTTCGCGCCGGCGGGGACGGCGGGACTGGGCTTGGCCGGCGGGGTGCGGCTGAACCGGGGCGTGGGGGCGGGCTGCACGGAGCCGCCGACGTCGACGTACAGCTCGCGCGCCCGGTTGTGCTCGTGCGCCGTCGCCTCCTCGACGGTCAGCACGGGCGAGACGCACGCGTCGGCGTCGGCGAAGACCTCGCACCACTCGTCCCGGGCCCGGGCCAGGAACACCTCGGTCAGCACCTGCCGCATCCCCGGCCACCGCGCGCGGTCGAACCGGTCGCCGACCAGGGCCGGATGGCCGGTCAGTCCGAGCCTGCCCAGCAGCCGCGAGTAGAAGGTCTCCTCGATGGCGGCGACCGCGACGAAGCGACCGTCCGCGCACCGGTAGGTGTCGCCAAACGGGGCGTTGACCCCCGTGTCCCGCTCCAACCGGTCGGCGTCCCTGGCCGCCGCGGCGCCGATCGCGAGGGCCATCCGGGCCGCGACCGAGTCCACGACGGAGGCCTCCACGACCTGGCCCTCGCCGGAGCTGCGGGCTTCGAGCAGCGCGCTCACCACGCCGAGGGCGAGGAACGTCGCCGCCGCCCCGATGTCCCCGTGCTGCCCGGCGGGCGGCGCCGCCGGCTCCCCGGCCCTCGACACGGGCGCGAGCCCGCCGGCCAGCCCGACGTAGTTCGCCTCGTGCCCGGCCCGGTCCGACCACGGCCCGCCATGCCCCCACCCGGTGATCCGGCCGTAGACGAGCCGCGGGTTGCGCTCGCGACAGGCGTCCGGGCCGACGCCGATCCGTTCGGCGACGCCCGGGCGGAAGCCCTCGATCGCGGCGTCCGCACCGTCCACGAGCCGCAGCGCGGCGGCCACCCCCTCGGGTCGGGACAGGTCGATCGCGACCGACTCCCGGCCGCGGTTGACGACGCCGAACCGCAGGTGCGCGTCGGAGAACACGGCCGCCGCCCCGGGCCGCGCTATCTGGACCACCCGCGCGCCGAGGTCGGCCAGCAGCATGCCGCAGAACGGGGCCGGTCCCACGCCGCCGAGCTCGACCACGGTGAGCCCCCGCAGGGGACCGGACCGACGGGTCACGTCGTGGCTCTCGCGGCGACCAGCGCGGTGAACGGCGCGGGGTCGAGGTACTCCTCGATGCGGACGATCTTCCCGGCCCGGCAGAACACCCGCAACGCGGCGGGGATGCGCGTCGTCGCCCCGTCACCGGTGATCTCGGCGACGTGCTGCTGCCAGAAGCCGTCGGGCAGCAGGGTGCGCCGCACGTCGACGTACCGCAGCGGGCCGAGCTTGGCGTGGATCCAGCCGAGGGTACGCAGGCTCTGCTCCCTGGTCTGGTCCACCTCGTCGTAGTTGTGCCACACCTCGACGTCATCGGCGTACAGGTCGGTCACCGCGGCCAGGTCGCCCCTGCCGACGGCGGCGAAGAAGCGCTCGGCGATGTCGTCGTACCCACCGGCGGTGGACGCGGTCGGGACAGCAGTCACGGGTCTCTCCAATGGTCGGGGTCAGCGGCGACGGATCCCGCCGGCGCGGGCGGCGGGCGTCATCCGGCCGGCTGGACGACGACGCCGTCGGCTGCCAGCCGGGCCCACTCCGCACCGTCGACGCCAGCCAGGCCGGTCAGGACGTCGCGGGTGTGGCCGCCCAGCACCGGGCCGGCCACCGGGGTCGCCGGACGGGTGCGGGAGAACTTGGGCACGACGCCGGCGGCGGGGATCCGCACGCCGAATCGGTTGGCCAGCCGGACCACCATGTCGCGGGCGGCGTACTGCGGGTCGTTCAGCATGTCGCCGGCGGTGTAGATGCGGCCGGCCGGCACCCCGTTGTCCTCCATGACCTTCAGCAGCACCTCGGCGGTCATGGTGCGCGTCCAGTCGCTGATGATGGCGTCGATCTCGGCCATGTTCCCGCCGCGGGCGCCGTGTTCGGCGAACCGCGGGTCCGCGCTCAGCGTCTCGTCGCCCATCGCGACGCAGAGCCGGCGGAACACGGTGTCGGCGTTGGCCGCGATCAGCACCTCGGCGCCGTCGGAGGTCGGGTAGACGTTGGACGGCGCGACGCCGGGCAGCACCGAGCCGGTCCGGCCACGGGTGACGCCCGCGACCTCGTGGTCGGCCATGGTCGACTCCATCAGCGCGGCGACGGCCTCGTAGATCGCGACGTCCACCTCCTGGCCCCTGCCGCTGGCCGCCCGCTCGTGTACGGCGGCGAGGGTGCCGATGACGGCGAAGAGGGCGGCGAGGGAGTCGCCGAGGCTGATGCCGGTACGCGTGGGCGGGAGCCCCGGGTTCCCGGTCGTGTGCCGGATGCCGCCCATCGCCTCGCCGATGCTGCCGAAGCCGGCGTCGCCGGCGCGCGGACCCGTCTGCCCGAAGCCGCTGACGTGCACCATGATGAGCCGGGGGTTGATCGCGGACAGCGCGGCGTAGTCCAGCCCCCAGTCGACGAGCGTGCCGGGCCGGAAATTCTCCAGCACGATGTCGACCTCGGCAACCAGCCTGCGGACCAGGTCCCGCCCGTCGGGCCGGCGCAGGTCGATCGCGACGGACTTCTTGTTCCGGGCGATCGCGGGCCACCAGAGGCTCTCGCCGTTCTCGGTGATCCCCCAGCGGCGCATCGGGTCGCCGGTGCCGGGCGCCTCGATCTTGAGCACCTCGGCCCCGTAGTCGCCGAGGAGCTGGCCGGCGAACGGGCCGGCGATGAAACTGCCCAACTCAAGGACGCGGAGGCCGTGCAACGGCCCTGTGGAACCACCCATGGCCGAGGATTGTACACAATTCTTGGCTCTCGTGCGCTAGTTTGCGCCGCACGGATCGGAGATCGCATACAACCGGCGTGCGCGCCGCTACACTTCACCCGATCAGTCCACCGAGCGCGAAAAGGCGACGTGACGAGTGACGACGCACAAGGGGAACAGCCAGGCGGCCTACGCCCACATCCGGCAGGCCATCGTCGAGGGGCGCTACCGACCCGGCCAGCGCCTCGTCGAGCAGCGGATCGCCGAGGAGTTCGCGCTCTCCCGCACGCCGGTGCGCGAGGCCCTGCGCCGCCTCGAGGCCGAGGGACTCGTACACAGCGAGCCGAACCGGGGAGCCGTGGTGCGCGGGCTGTCGATCGAGGACGTGGCCGACCTGTACGGCCTGCGCGCCCGCCTCGAGGCGTACGCCGCCGAACTGGCGGCCGAGCGGATCACGGACGAGGAGGTCGGCCTCCTCGACGCCGGGATCGCCGCCTTCGAGGCCGCCCTGCACACCGAGCACGCGGACGCGATCGAGCTGACCCGGGCCGTCAACGCGGCGAACCACCAGATCCACGGCACCATCCTGGCCGCGGCCAGGCACGAGCGGCTGAGCCGGCTGCTGGAGCGCACCGTCGACGTGCCGCTGGTCTTCCAGGCCTTCCGCCAGTTCGACCGCGCCCAGACCGAGCGGTCGCACCTGTTCCACCGGTTGATGCGGGACGCGATCGTCGCCGGCGACGGGCAACGGGCGTCGGCGCTCATGTACGAGCACGTGCTCCAGGGCCGCGACGTGCTGGTCGCCCACATCCAGGCCAACGACACCGAGGTGGGCGAGCTGTTCGCGATGGCGACGGCCGTCGAGGACGCCGACTGACCCCGTACCACCGGCGAACGGCCCGTCCTGAGCGCTCCGCCCGTCCCCACCCGCGACAACCGCCCGCGAATTGCATACAATCCTCGTGCGGGTTTCCCGCAGCTCAGGTCCGGGAGGAAGCACGTGCCCAGCTTGACCGCACCGACGACCGACGAGGCGACCCGGCTCGGGGAGCGGCTGCGCGCCGTGCTCGCCGAGCGCACCGGCGACCCGGGCGTGCGGGTCGACAACCTCCGCCGCCTGCCGGCCGGCGCGTCCCGGCACACCTGGTCCTTCGACCTGCGCGGTGACCGTACGCCCCCGCAGGGCCTCATCCTGCGGATGGACGCTCCCGGCGGGTTCGAGGCCGACGCGATGGGCCGCGAGACCGCGCTGATGGCCGCGGCGGGCGAGGCCGGTGTCCCGTCACCCGCCATCCTGGCGTCGAGCACCGATGCCGACGACCTCGGCGCGGCGTACGTCGTGATGGCCCGGATCGAGGGCGAGTCCATCCCCCGCAAGATCCTGCGCGACGAGGAGTACGCGGCCGCCCGCCCACTGCTGGCCGCGCAGTGTGGCCGGATCCTGGCCCGGATCCACCGAATCTCCCCCGCCGCGGTGCCCGGGCTGGAGGCCCGCGACGAACTCGACACCTGGCGCAGAGCGCTCGCGGACTACGGTCACCCGCACCCGGCGTTCGAGCTCGCGATCCGCTGGCTCGACACGCACCGGCCGGCGTCCGTGCCGCCGCGGGTCGTGCACGGCGACTTCCGCAACGGCAACTTCATCGTGGGGCCGGAGGGGATCCGCGCCGTCCTGGACTGGGAGCTGGCCCATCTCGGCGATCCGCTGGAGGACCTCGGCTGGCTGTGCGTCAGGGCGTGGCGGTTCGGTCAGGAACCCGTGGTCGGCGGCTTCGGCCCGGTCGACGACCTGGTGGCGGCGTACGAGGCGGAGAGCGGGACGACGGTCGACCGCGAGGCCCTGCACTGGTGGCAGGTGATGGGCACCCTGAAGTGGGGCGTCATCTGCATCCACCAGACCGAGCGGCACCGCTCCGGGGCGACCCGCTCGGTGGAGCTGGCCACGATCGGCCGCCGGGTGAGCGAGAACGAGTGGGAGCTGCTGCAACTGCTCCCCTGACAGCCGACGAGGCGCCCGGCCGGAGGGACGCCCGGCCGGTCGGTGGGACGGGAACGGCCCCGCGCGCCGCCGGGACCGCGCCCGCCGCAGCGGCGCCCGCCGGGGCGACGCAGCCGTCCGGCGACGCGAGGACCGGCCGGGCGCCACGCGTCCCGGCCGGTCCTCGCGCGGGCGGTCAGCGCAGCCCGAACTCCCAGTTCCCACCCCTGCGGTACTCGCCGAGGATGCGCCGGCCGACGCTCTGGATGTGCACCTCGTCGGCGCCGTCGTAGAGGCGGGCGAACCGCGCGGCGCGGTACATGTGGCTCAGCGGGGTGTCGTCGGTGACGCCGGCCGCGCCGAAGACCTGCACCGCCCGGTCGACGACGTTGTGCAGCATGCGGGCCCCGAAGACCTTGATCGCCCCGATCTCGACCCGGGCCTGGTCGCCCCGGTCGATCTGCTCGGCCGCCTGCAGGGTGAGCAGCCGGCTGGCCTGGATCTCGGTGTACGAGTCGAAGACGTGCTGCTGCATCAGTTGCTTGTCGGCCAGCGGTCCCCCGAAGGCGGTCCGCTCGTTGAGCCGTCGGCACATCAGGTCGAAGGCCCGCTGGGCCTGGCCGAGCCAGCGCATCGCGTGGAAGATCCGGCCGGGGCCGAGCCGCTCCTGGGCGATGAGGAAGCCCTTGCCGCGCTCGCCCAGCAGGTTCTGCTCCGGCACCCGCACGTTGTCGTAGTCGACCTCGTAGTGGCCGCTGTCGATGCCGAGCACGGGGGTGTCCCGGACTATCCGGTAGCCGGGGGTGTCGGTCGGGACGATGATCATGCTGAACGACGCGTGCGGCGCGGCGTCCGTCTCGGTCCGGCACATCACGGTGGTGTACGCCGCCTTCGCCGCGCCGGTGGTGAACCACTTGCGTCCGTTGATCACCCACTCCCCGTTCTCCAGGGTGGCCGTGGTCCGCAGCCGGGTGGGGTCGGACCCGGCCACGTCCGGCTCGGTCATCGCGAAGCTCGGCGAGATCTCCCCCGCGACCAGCGGCTCGAGGTACGCCTCCCGCCAGTGCGGGCTCGCGTGCCGGTTCAGCATGATCGAGTCCTGGAGGGTCCACGTGCCCAACGCGAGCTGCCCGAACTCGCTGCGCCCCTGCACCTCGTTGACGTAGACGTAGTCGAGGAACGGCAGCCCTCCCCCGCCCAGCTCCGCCGGGTGGCCCAGCGCCCACAGCCCCTCGGCCTTTGCCTGTGCCTGGAGCTGCGCGACGAGCCGCGCGGCCTCGGGCCCGCCGGCGTGCAGGACGCTCTCGTGGGGCTCGACCCGCTCCACCATGAACCGGTGGACCCTGTCGCGCAGTGGGCGGATGTGCTCCGGGACCTGGAACGTCATGGCGTCTCCTTCAGGTACGCGGGATTGGCCACACGCAGCTTGGCGGCCACGCTCTCGGCGATCGCCGCCTTCACCTCGGCGTACCGGCCGTCCTCGGCGCCGGACCGGATGGCCTCCGCCAGCCCCGCGTCGTCGGCGTACCCGAGCCGGGCCAGCCGCTGCCGGTGGGCGAGCACGTCGGCGCCGCCCTGCGCGAGTTCGCGTTCGACGATGCCCAGGGCGTTCATCGCCACCCGGGTGTGGAACCGGGTGGCGCCCGCGACGGCGCCGAGGACCTCGTCGGCGAGGAACTCACGCACGGCCGCGACCAGTTCGGCGGCGGTGGGTACGTCGTGCAGCGCGACCCGGGGCGGCACGGTCGTGGTCAACGGCGGTCCTCGGCGAGGCTGGTGGCCGCGCCGACGTCGAAGGCCTCGTATCCCTCGGGCGCGGCGACCTCCACGACCGGGTCCTCGCGGTCGTCGAACTCCAGGCGCAGGGCCCGGCTCATCACGGCGTGCATGTCGTAGAGGCACGTGATGTAGGTCAGTTCGAGGATCTGCTCGTCGGTCAGGTTCGCCTTGAGCACCGCGAAGGTGCCGTCGTCGACGCGGCCGCCGCCGGTGACGAGGCTGTCGGTGTAGGACAGGACCGCCCGCTCCAGCGGCGTGAACAGGTCCGACACGCCCCAGGACGGGATGGCGGCGATCCGCTCCTCGCTCACCGTCAGCGCGCGCAGCGACTTGCAGTGCTGGGAGAAGACGAACTGGCTGCCACGCAGCCAGCCGGCGCGGGTCTGCCCCAGCTCACGGAGCACCGGGTCGAGCAGCCGCCTGGGGCTGCGGTAGAGCGCGAAGCCGCGCACGGCGTGCTTGAGCACGTCCGGCACCAGCGCGAAGACCGTCCACCAGTCGCCCGGGGTGCCGGCGGCGGTGCCGGGCTCGGCGACCGGGTCGCGGTCCGGGCCGAAGAGCTGGTCGTACATGGTGACGACGATGTCGGCCTCGGCCTCGTCGCGAGGAACCTGCCGGAGACGTGGCACGGGTGTCCTTCCTTCCCTCGGTGCGGATCGCGGTCAGGCGGTGGCGGGAACGACGGCCCGGGCCGGCGCGTGACGGACGTCGGCGGGGGTGAACTCCCGGAGGTACGCGGCGAACTCGAGGAGGATCCCGTCGGGGTCCTGGAAGTAGAGCGAGCGGACGAAGACCCCGTCGTGCATCTCGCGCGCAACCCCGGACGGGCTGTCGTCGTGGTTGACGATGTAGCCGACCCGTACACCCTTCTCCTTGAGCTTCGCGCGGTACTCGTCGAACTTGTCCGCGGGAATGGTGAAGGCCACGTGGTTCATCGAGCCGACGGCGGTGGTGAACTCGCCCTTGCCGGGGATGGTGGCCGCGGCGGCGATGCCGGGAGCGGCCGGTGGGGCGTCGGGGAACCAGAAGAACGCGAGGTGGTTGCCGCCGCCCAGGTCGAAGAAGAAGTGCTGGCCACCGCCGTCGGGCAGCGCGATGGTCTTGATCAGCGGCAGGCCCAGCACGTTGCGGTAGAAGTCCACGGTGCGCTCCATGTCGGAGCAGACCAGGGCGAGGTGGTTGATGCCCCTGATCTCGAACTCGGTGTTCGTCATCGTCCCGGTTCCTCTCTGGCGGCGCCTCCGGTGCTGGCCGTCCGGCCGGCCCAGAGTTGACATGATAGTCAGGTCAAGTTGAGGGGTCAACGGTCTGCGGGACTGCTACGCTTCCGCCCGTGCCGACGCCGTCCCTGCCCCTGAGCAGCCGCGGTCGCGCCACGCGCGAGCGCCTGCTCACCGCCGCCCGGAAGGTGTTCGAGGAGCGGGGCTTCGTCGACACCCGGATCGCGCACATCGCGTCGACGGCCGGCGTCGCCTACGGCAGCTTCTACACGCACTTCCCGTCCAAGGAGGCGATCTTCTACGAGGTCGCCTCGCGGCTGTTCGACGAGATGTTCGCGACCGACCCGTCCACGTCGCGGCCCGCGAGCCCACGGGAACGCCTGGAGCAGGCCAACCGCAACTACTGCGCCCGTTACCGGGAGAACGCCGCCCTGATGGCGATCGTGGAGCAGGTGGCGACCATCGACGAGGGTTTCCGCACGCTGCGCCAGTCCCACCGCAGGACCACGACCGAGCGCACCGCCCGGTCCATCCGCCGTTGGCAGGCCGAGGGCCTCGTGAGTACCGACCTCGACGCGTACGTCGCGGCGCAGGCGCTCGGGGCCATGGTCGACCGGACCCTCTACCTGCGGTACGTCCTCGGCGAATCGGACGCGAACGACAACGTGGTGGACACCCTCAACCTGCTGACCGTGCAGGCCCTCGGCCTGCCCCGGGACTGAGGGACGGCCGGCGGCACCCGGCGGTCGCCTCGGGGCCCGTCGGGTTGCGGCGGGGCTCAGGAGGGCACCAGCGGGTGGGAGCCGCGGATCTCGCGGACCAGCCTGCCCACCAGCTTGCCGAGCAGCAGCCGGGCCTGCTCGTCGGCCAACGCCAGGTCGTCGTCGAAGCGCCGGTGCGCGTGCGCGACCAGGACCTCGGGGGCGGCCACCACCCGGGCACCGCACAGGGTGAGGACCGCACGCAGCTGGGTCTGGGCGCGGGCGGTGCCGAGCATCCCCGGGGAGGCGCCCACCAGGGCGACGTGCTTGCGCCGCAGCGCGGACGCGGTCGGCGGGACCGACAGCCAGTCCAGGGCGTTCTTGAGCACACCGGTGACGCCGCCGTTGTACTCCGGGGCGGCGAGCAGCAGGCCGTCGGCAGCCACCACCTGCGCGCGCAGCCGCGCCACCGCGCCCGGCGGGTCGGGCAGCAGGTCGTCGTTGAACAGCGGCACCTCGCCGATGTCGGCGATCTCCAGTGCCACCCCCTCGGGCGCGACCGCGCGCGCGGCATGCAGCAGCGCGGTGTTGTAGGAGCGGGCGCGCAGGCTGCCGGAGATACCGAGCAGGCGTACGCGCCCACTCACAGCGCACCACCGAGGTAGGCCGTCAGCACGGCCTCGTCGCGGGCGACGTCGGCCGGCGCGCCGAGGGCGATCCGCTCGCCGAAGTCCAGTACGCAGATCTCCTCGGAGATCTCCATGACCACGCCCATGTCGTGCTCGACGAGGACGACGGCGATGCCGAGCTCCTGCCTGGCCCGGACGATGGCGCGCACCATCTCCTGCGTCTCGTCGTGGTTCATGCCGGCGACCGGCTCGTCGAGCAGCAGCAGCTTCGGCTCCATCGCCAGGGTGCGGCCCAGCTCGACCCGCTTCTGCAGGCCGTGCGGGAGCGACCCGACCCGGCGGTGCCGGAGGTCGCCGAGCCCGAGGAAGTCGATGGTCCGGTCCACCGCCCGGCGGGCGGCGACCTCCTCGCGCCGGGCCCGGCCGAACCAGAGCACCCCGGCGGGCACGCCACCGCGCATGTGATGGTGGCGGGCGAGCAGGAGATTCTCCAGCACCGTCATGGTCGGGAAGACCTCGACGTTCTGGAAGGTACGCGCGATGCCCAGCTTGGCGATCCGGTGCGGCGCCCGGCCGACCAACTCCGTGCCGTCGAACCTGATCGAGCCCGAGGTGGGGCGGTAGACGCCGGAGATGCAGTTGAACAGGGAGGACTTGCCGGCGCCGTTGGGCCCGATGACGGAGAACAACTGGCCGCGCCGGACGTCGAAGGAGACGTCGGTCAGCGCGCGCACTCCGGCGAACCGCAGGCTCAGGCCCTCGACGGAGAGCAGCACGTCGCTCATCTCACGCCTCCGTCACGGGGTCGGCGGCAACCGTCGCGACGCGGCGACCGCTGTGGAGTCCGAGGTAGACGTCACGGACCTCGTCGTCGGCGCGCAGGCTCTCCGCGGAGCCCTCCTTCGCGACCCGGCCCGTCTCCAGGACGTAGCCGTGGTGGGCGACGGAGAGGGCCATCATGGCGTTCTGCTCCACCAGCAGGATCGACGTGCCCTGCCGGTTGATGTCGACGATGACGTCGCGGATGTCCTCGACGACCTTCGGGGCCAGGCCCAGGCTGGGCTCGTCGAGCAGCAGCACCCTCGGCGCGGACATCAGCGCCCGGCCCATGGCGAGCATCTGCTGCTCGCCCCCGGACAGGTAGCCGGCCTTCTGGTCCAGCCGGTCCCGCAGCCGCGGGAACCGGTCGAGGATCGACCCGAACACCTCGTCGCCCGGTTTGCGGGAACCCCGGCGCCGGTAGCCGCCGATGCGCAGGTTCTCCTCGACGGTGAGGTCCACGAACACCTGGCGGCCCTCCAGCGCCTGGGCCAGGCCGGCGCTGACCCGCTGGGAGGCGGATGCCCGGGTGACGTCCCTGCCGAACAGCGACACCGAGCCACGGGTGACAGCGCCACGATGGATACCGAGCAGCCCGGAGACGGCCCGCATCAGCGTCGACTTGCCGGCGCCGTTGGGGCCGAGCAGGCTGACGATCTGCCCGGCGGGAACCCGCAAACTGACGTCGCGCAACACCGTGGTGACCCCGCCGTAGCCGACGGTGACGCCGCGTACCTCCAGGGCGGGGGTGGCAGGTTCAGGCGACATGGCCGGCTCCGCTCAGTTCCGCAATGGCTGGCTCGGGGGTCGGCGGCGGGGCTGCCGGTGGGCGTACGACGAACCGCTTGGCGCGCACCCACAGGGCGTGCAGGCCGTCGGGCTCGAAGAGCAGCACCAGGACGATCGCGAAGCCGTAGAGGAACTCCGACAGCAGCGGCACCGAGATCCCGCCGTCGGTGCTGGAGGTCTCGGCGATGAACGGCAGGAAGCCGGCCAGCGCGTGCACCACCTGGGGCATCGAGGTCACGAAGAACGCCCCGGCGACGGCGCCGAACGTCGTGCCCAGGCCCCCGATGACCACCATCGCGATGTACTCGATGGAGAGCATCAGGCCCCACTGGGTCGGCACGATGTAGGACTGGAAGGAGGCCAGCAGGGCGCCCGCGATGCCGGTGAACGTCGCCGAGACGACGAAGGCGGTGACCTTGGTGCGCCGCACCGGCACACCGGCGACCCCGGCGGCCAGGTCACGGTCGCGCACCGCCATGAACGCCCGGCCCATCCGACTGCGCTGGATGTTCAGGCTGGCCAGCAGCGCGACCCCCAGGGCCGCGAGGGCGAAGTACCACCAGGCCTGCTCACCGGTGAGGTGCAGCCCGCCGATCTCGACACCGCGCAGCAGGTCCTCGCCGTCGAACAGGACGGCGGGCGCGGGTCGGCCGTTGACGCCCCCGGTCAGCTCACCCCAGACCTGCCAGACGTACTGGAGGATGAAGACCAGGGCCAGCGTGGCGACGGCGAGGTAGAGACCCCGGATGCGGGCCGCGACCGGGCCGAGGACGGCGCCGGCGAGGCCGGCGACCAGCCCACTGGCCGGCAGCCAGACCCAGATCGGCAGCTCCTGGTCGACGCCCAGCCAGCACGCGGTGTAGGCGCCGATCGCCAGGAACGCGGCATGGCCGAGCGAGATCTGCCCGGCCA
The DNA here is from genome assembly GCF_040639595.1 of Micromonospora sp. NPDC023814. Lineage (NCBI taxonomy): Bacteria > Bacillati > Actinomycetota > Actinomycetes > Micromonosporales > Micromonosporaceae > Micromonospora > Micromonospora sp. NPDC023814. Next base: position 52,168 of record NZ_JBFAAF010000018.1, on the reverse strand, counting down.
GGCCGGACAGCACGTGCATGCCGAGCGCCGCGATGGCGGCGATGAAGGCGTACACGCCGATCGTCTGCCAGCGGGGGCCGACCAACAGCGGCAGCACCAGCAGCAGGGCGGTGACGGCGAGGGTGCCGACCTTCGCGGAGGTGCCGGGGCGCAGCGAGAGCTCGCGGCGGTAGCGGGCCTCCGAGGTGGGGGACGACATCTAGACTCTCTCCACTTCGCGGCTGCCGAACAGCCCGTAGGGGCGGACGACCAGGACGGCGAACATCACGATGTACGGCAGCACCTCGTGCAGCTTCCCGCCGCCGAAGTCGGCCAGGTAGCCGGCGCCGAGCACCTGGATGAGCCCCACCACCAGGCCACCGACGATGGCGCCGAGGAGCGAGTCGAACCCGCCGATCACGATCGCCGGCAGCGCGGCGAGCGCGACCATGCCCATGGCCGGGGAGACCTGCCGCGGGAACGCGCCCAGGAAGACGCCGGCGACGACGGCGAGGACCGCGGCGATGCCCCACGACAGCGCGAACATCCGGCGGACGTCGATGCCCTGGGCCAGGGCCGCCTCCTGGTGGCTGGCGGTGGCGCGCAGCGCGAGGCCGTACCGGGTGCGCTGGTAGAAGTACGCCAACCCGACGAGCACGACGCCCGAGACGACGATCGTCGCGATGGCGCTGGTGGGGAGCACCACGTCGCCCCACCGGACGGTGCCGCGCCCGACCGGGTCGGCCGAGCCCTGCTCGTTGACGCCCCACACCATGACGACGACCGATCGCATCATGATCGACAGACCCAGCGTGGCCAGCACGACCGTGGTCAGTGACCTGCCAACCATGCGCCGCAGCAACAGGCTCTCCACCAGCAGCGCCACCAGCACCATCCCGCCCACGGCGATCACCACGGCCAGCGCGTAGGGCACCACGCCGGCCGCGGCGATCACCAGGTAGGCGCCACCCATGACGAACTCGCCGTGCGCGAAGTTGAACGACCGGGAGCCCTTGAACACGATCACGAAACCCAGGGCGATGAGTCCGTACACCATTCCCAGGGCCACGCCCTGGAACAGCAGTTGCAGCAACAGGCTCATGGGGCCTCTCTCATCCGGTGTGTCCGTCGGCGCGGGCTGCCCGCCCGGGAACGGGACCTACTTGCCGAGCGACCAGGTCGTGGCCGGCTGGCTGGCGGCCCAGTCGGTGATCGGCGTCAGGCCACCGGTCTTCGGGTCGATCCGGTTCACCCGGGACTCGCGGGAGACCGGGGACCGGCCGTCGCCCATGTTGAGCTTCGGCCCGACGCCCTCGAGGTCGACCTCGAGGTTCTCCATCGCGGCGACGACACCCTCGGGGGTGAGGTCCTTGTTCGCGCAGGCCTTCGCCAGGGCCGCGCCGGTGACCGCGCCGGTGACCCAGCCGGTGACCATCATGTTGTCGGGGGTCTCGTCGGCGGCGTACTTCGCCAGCGCCTCCTCGAGCTTCTTCACGCCCGCGGTGTCCTCGCCGAGGGCGGCGACGCTGTTGACCACGCGGTAGCGCTCGGTGAGGCCGCCGAGCGGCTTGGCGAGCGAGGCGGCCCAGGTGCCGCCCTGCCCGATCCACGTCGGCTCGTACCCGAACTGGGCGGCCTGACCGACCAGGCCGGCGGTCTGCTTGGGCGTGGTGTTGAGGAAGACGGCCTCGGCGCCGGCGTTCCTGAGCTTGTTCACCTGTGCGGTGAAGTCCTCGTCGGTGTTGGTGTACGTGGCGGAGGCGACCAGTTCGACGTTGGGCAGGCTGGCCACCGCGTACCTGGCCGCGGCGTGGAACTCCTCGCCGTAGGCGTCGGCCGGGTTGACCACGCCGAGCTTGAGCTTCGCGCCGGAGGCCGGCACGTTCTGCGCGGCCCAGACGATGCCGTTGATGTTCTCGATCTGGTACGGCGGGAGGAACAGGAAGATGTCCTCCAGCGTCATCATCGAGCCGGTCTGGGTCGCGGGCAGGGTCATGACGTTGTCCCGGGCGATGTCGGCCTTGATCGCGTTGATCGAGGCGGCGCCGAGCAACTGGGTGATGGCGACGACGTCGTCGGACACCGCGCGGTAGGCCTGGACCGTCACCTTCGGGTCGTACTTGGTGTCCTCCCGCACGGCGACGACCTTGCGTCCGCAGATGCCGCCCGCGGCGTTCACCGTGTCGAAGTAGACCTCGGCGCCGACCGCGGCGGCGTTGCCGAGCGCGGCGATCGGCCCGGAGAAGTCGTTGAGCAGCGCCACCCTGATCTCGCTGTCGGTGACCCCGTTGCCCTGCTTGACCCCGTCGGCGGCGGTCTCGCCCTTCGCCGCGCCGCTACCACAACCGGCCAGCAGCGCAACCGCTGTCAGGCCGACTAGCGCCTTCTTCACCATCGCGACAGCTCCTAGCTCCACACGCCGAGCCCCGGCGGGACCCACAGGTACGCGGGCCTCCATGAAATGCGAGCTTGACCACACTGTCAAGTGAATCGTATGCAATATTAAAGGATATCCCTCGCATATAGCCCTCTTTTCGGCGACCAGGACCGGGATTTGTATGCGGGATGGGGTGACCGGTGTGCCCGCGCGACGTCCGGTCCAGCCGGGGAACCCCACCGTCAAGAGCGCGCAACGCGCCGGACATCTCGGTCCGTGACGCTGTGGGGCTGGGGGGCGCACGGCCGAGACGGGCGCGACGGCCTGCCGGGCGGTGGGGTCCGGACCTCGCCTGCCGCACGGGCAATCGGCGCCCGCTGACGCGCCGGGACAGGTCCGCCCCGGCCGCTGACAATCGGGCCGGTGCCGTGCGGCTACGGTCCGGTTGGGGCGGACCTGTCCTGGCGCTCGGGGACGGCGGCACCGGTCAGCGCGCCGCGCGTGAACGTGGCGGGGCCGTGACGGCGGCCCCTTCCGGTCAGCCCGTCAGCTTGGCCGTCAGCTCACGGACCACATCGACGAGCAGGTCGATGTCGCCCTCGGTGGTGCGCCAGTTGACGATCGCCGGCCGCAGCGCCACCCGCCCGTCGTACAGGGTGGTGCCGGCGTAGACCCGGCCGTCCGCCAGCAGCGCGGCGCCCAGCCGCCGGTTGAGGTCGTCGAGGGCCTCCCCGGGCATGCCGGGCGGGTTGGCGCGGAAGCAGACGATGTTCAGCGACACGTCGGCGAGCCGCTGAAGCTCCGGCGCCTCGTCGACCAGACCGGCCAGCCGCTGCGCCAGGTCGAGGTGCCGCTCCACCATCGCCCGGTGCCCGTCCCGGCCGTACGCGGCCAGGGTCGCCCAGATCGGCAGCGACCGGGCCCGGCGCGACGACTCCGGCCCGAGCAGCGCGTAGTCCGGCCCGCCGGACGGTGACGGCAGCGCGCTGTGCTCCCCCGGCAGGTACGCCGCGCCGGGCATGCCGAACGCCGCCGGCAGCCGCGCCGGGTCCTTCAGGAACGCGAACCCGCTCTCGTAGGGCACGTTGAGCCACTTGTGGCCGTCGCCGGCGATCGAGTCGGCCCGCTCGATCCCGTCCACCAGGTGACGGGTGCGCGGGGACAGGGCGGCGAAGATGCCGAACGCGCCGTCGACGTGCAGCCAGGCGCCGTGCCGCTCGGCGATGTCGGCCAGCTCCGCCACCGGGTCGAAGTCACCGGCGTTCACCTCACCCGCGCTGGCGATCAGCACCGCCGGGGCGTCGATCTCGGCGAGCCGGCGCTCCAGCGCGACGAGGTCGACCCGGCCCACGCCGTCGCGGGCGAGCACCTCGACCGAGTCCCGCCCGTGCCCGAGCAGTTGCAGGGCCTTGCGGTCGCTGGCGTGCACGTACCCGCCGGAGAGCACCGGCATCCGGGGCAGCCCGGCCAGCCCCCGCGCCGCCACGTCCACCCCGTGCCGTTCGGCCCACCAGTGGGTGGCCGCGGCGAGCCCGGTGACGTTGGCGAAGGTGGCGCTGGCGACCAGCGCACCGCCGAACCGCTCCGGCAGGCCGAACAGCTCCCGCAGCCAGGTCAGCGCGATCGTCTCCGTCTCGGCGGCGAGCGGGGACGAGGCGCGGAACGCGGCGTTCTGGTCCAGCAGCGCGGCGGTCCAGTCGCCGGCCAGCGCCGCCGGGGTCACCCCGCCGATGATGAAGTGGAAGAACCGTGGCCCGGCCGAGTGCGTGGCGGCGGCCGTGCCGACCCGCAGCAGCCGGCGCACCGCGGCGGCGGCGCCCTCGCCCCGCTCCGGCAGCTCGCCGTCGCCGGCCGGCCACCACAGCTCGCGCAGCAGCGGCTCGGTGCCCGGGTCGTGCACCAGCCGGTCCGGCAGGGACGACAGGTAGGGGGCGGCGGCTTCGTACACCTGGCGCAGCACGGCGTCGGCGTCGCCGTCGCGCAGCGGATCGGTCACGGTGGTGGCCTCCTCACCGGTCGTCGCCGGGCCGGTCGGCGGCCGGCGCGGGCCGCGCACCTCGGGTGGCCCCACCCTGTCACCCGGCACCGGCGGCCGCGCCGGCCAATTCCGGTGCGGTGGCCCGTCCCGACGCCGAACCGGCTGCCCCGGTCGGCGCTGCGCCGGCACTGGTTCAGGTAGACCAGCAGCTCGATCCGGTGCGCGCTGGCGGTCACCACTTGCCGGTGCCGGACGGGCCGAGCAGCAACGATGTCTCTCCGGCGGGCAGCGTCAGGCTGATGCCGGACCAGACCGGCTGACCTCCGAAGGACTTCGTCAGCCCCTGTACCGTCACCTCGACGCCCACGGTTGCCTCCCGTGACTGCCTACTGGGGACATCGCCGCGACCGACCCGACCGCAGCAACTACTTTCCGACGGGCGTCGGGCACGGAACGTGCGCTAGGCAAACGGGGCCGGGCTCGATAGCGTGCCCGTAATCGGCTGGTAACGAAGGTGTTCCGCGACGCGATGACGACAACGATCGAGCCCGAGCTCGTCCGCCGGGCCGCCGAGGGCGACCGGGCAGCCGTCGCGACGTTGCTCAGCGACGTCCGTCCGGGGTTGGTGCGTTACTGCCGCGCGCGGCTGGGCCGGATCGGTGGCGCGTACGTGACCGCCGACGACGTCGCCCAGGAGATCTGCCTCGCGGTGCTGCGGGCGCTGCCCCGCTACCGGGAGCAGGGCATGCCCTTCGCGGCGTTCGTCTACGCCATCGCGGGGCACAAGGTGGCCGACGCACAGCGCGCGGCCGTACGGGCCGCCTCCGTCACGGTGACCGACACGCCTCTCGACCGGCCCGCCGCGGAGCCCGGGCCGGAGCAGCAGGCCGTGGCCACCGACCTCGCCCGCCGACTGTCAGTGCTGCTCGACCGCCTGCCCGACGTGCAGCGGGAGATCGTCGTCCTCCGGGTGGCGGTCGGCCTCTCCGCCGAGGAGGTCGGCACCGTCGTCGGCATGTCCGCCGCCGCCGTCCGAGTGACCCAGTCGAGGGCCCTCGCCCGCCTCCGTACCCTGGCAGGCGACACACTCGACGAGGTGGCGGCATGAGCGAGCAGACCCGCGACGGCGGCGAGGAGCTGGACCTGGCGACGATCGCCCGGGACGACGAGCTGCTCGACGCGCTCGGTCGCGGCGGGCCGGGACCGGCGCGCGACGACCTCGCCGCGATGCTGGCCGTCTGGCGGGACGAGCTCGTCGACGGCCACCACGCCCTCAGGCCCGCCACGGAACCCGTGCCGATGAGGAAGGCCCGGCCGGCGCCGCTCGGCCGGGGGGTGCTGCGTCTCGCCGCCGGCGTCATCGCGGTCGCCGCCATCTCCACCGGGCTCGGAGTGGGCAGCAGGCACGCCGGGCCGAGCAGCCCCCTGTGGTCCCTGACCAGGGTGCTCTATCCGGAACAGGCGGACGTACGGCTCGTCGAACACACCATCCAGCGCGCCCGCACCGCCGCCACCGCAGGTCGGCTAGACGAGGCCCGGGCACTGCTCGCGGAGGCGCGGACGGAGCTCACCGCGATCGACGACCCGGCCGCCGCCCGCCGGCTGGCCGCGGAACTCGACCTCCTGCAACACTCGCTGCTCGATCCGGTGGCGACGCCCGGCGCACCGTCGACGGGCGCCTCGCCCCCGCCGCCCTCGGATGGCGCGGGGCCGGCGACGCCCGCCAGGCCCGCCCCGTCGCAGCCCGAGAAACCCACGCCCGACGGATCCCCCACCCCCGGCCTCGTCGTCCCTTTGCCGGGGTCGCCCACGCTGCGGCCGGACCCGGGTCCGCCCGCGCGCCCGCCCCTGCCCAAGCCGCCTCTCCCCAACGGCCGCATCCTGGGCTAGGTGCCGGGCCGAGCGGCGGTCGCGGTCGCTCGCCCCGCGCCGGCTGCATCATTGTCGGGGCAGCGGCCGGGATGGCGGGCTCCGGTCAGCGCGCACATTGACGTCGATCTCCCGAAACAGCAAGGGAAGCGACCCGGTTCTCGCTGTGTGATTCGTCATACCGGAACGCTGTTACGAATCGCGGCGCCGTGCCGACAACAACATGGGAGCGCCCTCGTTCGACGGCGGCCCTCGATCACTGCGCACTACCGAGGATGGGGGATCCCGTTGTTGCCTGACCCGCACCCTGACCCCGCCCCCCGGCTGCCCGGCCTGTTCCGGGCGGTGGTCGGCGCGATCGACGAGGCCGACTGGGACTGCAGCGTGTCGTCCGAGGGTCCGTTCCGGGTGGGGGACGTGCAGCGGGAGGTGGTCCAGGTTTCGGCGTGGAGCCACACGGGTGATCGACTGTGGGCGGTCTTCGTCGCCGACGCGCCGCCCGGCCGGCCGCGTCCGCCGTTCGCGCCGCTGCACGCGCTGGTGGGGCACGGGGAGGCGGCTGCCACCGCCTCGGTGACCGACGCACTGGCCTTCGTCCGCGGGCATCCCCGCTCCGGACACCCCGAGCCCGCGCCCGATCGGCCGCGCCGGCCGCAAGTCCCCGACGGACGGTCCTGCTCGGCGGCCAGGCCGACGCGGCGGCGCTCCTCGCCCGGTCCGCGGACCGGGGGCAGCACCTGCGCGAGGTGATCGACACCGCCGCCGAGACGCCGCACGGCCTGCCGTTGTAACGCCAGGGGCCGCCGACCGCGCTCACCTATTGACGAGCTGGTCAGATCTTGATCGACTCCGGTCGGGGAGGAACGATCCGAGGCAGCACGGAAAGACCACGGACAGACCGCACGCCCGTGCGGGTCACCGGTGGCGCAGGTCGGGCGACCGGAGGGACACATGCAGGGTGAGCTGCAGCGCATCGTCGACGCCCTCGCCGCCCACGTCGGGCGTCCGGCGTTGATCGAGGACCGGCGTCAGCGCCTGGTCGCCTACAGCGAACACACCGGGTTGATGGACGACGTCCGCAAGGCGTCGATCCTGCGCCGGCAGACCACGCCCGAGGTGATGGCCTGGTTCCGCGACGTCGGCATCCTGGAGGCCCGGGAGCCGGTGCGCACGCCGCCGTCGGCGGAACTCGACCTCCTGCCCCGGGTCTGCGTGCCCGTCCGGCACCACGACCTGCTCCTGGGCTTCGTGTGGTTCATCGACCCGGACGGCACCATGACGGGCGCGGACATCGAGGCCACCGGGCTGGTGAGCGAGCTGTCGCTGGCGCTCTACCGGGAGAACCTGCTCGGGGAGCTGGCCTCCCGACGCGAGACGGAGGCGGCGCGCACGCTGCTGTCCGACAGCGAGACGACCCGTGACCGGTCGGTGCGGGCGCTGCGGGAGGCCGGGCTCATCGTCGGGGACGGGCCGGCGACCGCCCTCGTCGCGCAGCTCGTCACGCCCGGCGGCCAGGCACCCGACGAGACGGCCCGCATCGCGCTGGAGCAGGCGCTGGTCAGCACCCGGCGCTGGATCGGCACCCGGGAGGCGCTGCACGTGGTGCGCGACGACCACGGCGTGCTGCTGCTCTGCGGCGACCGGGGGGCCGGCCGCCCCTCCCCCGAGGTCGCCGCCAAACTCCTGGACGACAACCTCCAGCAGGCGATCCGTGGGCTCGCCTCGGTCGAGCGCACCGTCGTCGGCGTCGGGCAGGCGCGCCCGGGCCTGGCCGACGCCGTCGGATCGTACGCGGAGGCACTGCAGTCCGCCCGGGTGGGCGTCCGGCTGCCCGCCCTGGGCCGCGTGGTCTCCTGGTCCGGCCTGGGCATCTACCGGGTGCTGTCGCGGCTGGACGACCGGCACCTCGACATCGCCGACGTGCACCCGGGGCTGGAGCGGCTGCTCCGCGAGCAGGCGAACCCCGTGCTGCTCGACACCCTGGAACGCTATCTGGACCTGGCCGGCAACGCCCACGCCACCGCCGAGCAGCTGCGGCTGCACCGCACCACGCTCTACTACCGGCTGCAGCGGATCGAGGAACTCGCCGAGACCGACCTGAAGGACGGCAACGAGCGACTCTGCCTGCACCTGGCGCTGAAGCTGGGCCGACTCACCGGCCACTACCGGCCGGAGGGCTGAGGCCGCCCGGCGGGCGCCGAGGCCGAGCTGGGGCCAGGCGGAGGGCTGAGGCCAGGCGGAGGGCTGAGGCCCGCCGGAGGGATGAGGCCGAGCGGCGAGCGGCCCGCCGGGACGCGGACCGGTGGCGACGGGCGGGACGGAACGCCCGGCGCACCGCGCGTCCCGTCCCCGGGCCTCCTACAGGCCGGCCCGCACCGCCGCCGGCCGGCCGCCGACGACGGGCAACTCGATCCGGCTGCGGTCGAAGTGCACGGTGATGTCGGCGCGGTTCTGCTTCGCCCGGCTGCTGTAGCCCGAGTACGAGCCGAGCAGGACCACGCCGATCTGGTGACCGGTGTCGAAGACGTAGTCCTCGGGGAGCAGCCGCACGTCGACGGCATTCCTGGCACCGGGCACCAGCGGTGTCGACACGGTCGGCGAGGCCAGGTTGAGGCCGTCGAGGATGCCCTTGGTGACCAGTTCCTGCGGGTTGCTGGCCACGGTCTTCTCCGTCTGCCGGTAGCAGGCCTCCTCCGCGTGCCCGCCCCAGGTGGCCTCGCCGCCCCAGCAGTCCTCCCCGGCCAGCGTACGGATGCCGTCGCCGGAGGTGCTGAACCTCGGCCGCGTCCCGTAGTCGACGAGCAGGCCGGCCAAGCTGGTGTCCGTGCCGTCGACCGACGCGTTGATCTTCACCACGGGCGAGCCGGAGACGTGCAGCGGCGCCCGCAGCGGCTCGGACAGGAACACCAGCCGGTTCTCCGTGTTCGCCAGCGGATCCGACGGGTGCCGGATGGCGTTGGTCTGGCTCATCGAGGGCGTGTCCTGGAACGTTGCCGAGGCGTTGCCGGGGTGCGGACCCACCGACAGGCCCCCGGCCGCGCCGTCGACACCGGGCCGCAGGAACACCTGGGTCGGGTGGGCGCCCGGCAGCGGCCAGGTGGGGTGGGACTCCCAGACGTCCGGTGCGCGTTCGACGTCGACCGCGGGCTCGGCCATGATGCCGTTGTCGATGCCGTGCAGCCAGTAGTCGAACCACCGGTGCAGCGTGTCCACCCACTTCGCCCGGCGGAAGTCGAACGGGTCGACGTGGCCGGTGCCGGTCAGCCAGAGCTTGCGGGGGACGTCGTGCGCCGCGAGGGCGTTCCACCAGGTGCTGAAGTGGTCCGGCCGGACGTTGTTGTCGTTGAGGCCGTGCACGACGAAGACGCTGGCGCGCACCTGGCCGGCGTGCGGGACGTAGTCCCGCTCGGCCCAGAAGTCGTTGTAGTCGCCGGTGACGTCGTCGACGCCGTCGCCGAGCCGGTCCCGCACCGGCGCGCAGTGCGCCCTGCGGTCGGGGTCGGTGACGGTGTTGGCGAGGCTGCCCGAGTAGTTGTTGGCCCGGGTGACCAGGCCGTTGCTGCGCGAGTAGTCGTACCAGCTGGAGATGGCCGAGATCGGCACGATGGTGGCCAGCCCGTCCACCCCGCCGGCGGCGGCCGCGTTGGCCAGCGTGCCGTCGTACGACTTGCCGATCATTCCGGTCCGGCCGTTGTGCCAGTCGGCGACGACGGCGCGGCCGGCGGCGTCCCGGCCGGGGCGGCGGCCGTTGAGCCAGTCGATCGCCGTCGGCGCGCTGACGTTGTCGGCGCGGCCGCCGGTGACCGGGCAGCCGGTCGAGTTGTTGGTGCCGATCATGTCGAGCAGCACCACCGCGTACCCGCGCGGGACGAAGTAGTTGTCGTAGTACAGCGGCCAGCGGTCGTTGAGGCCGTCGCCGTCGAGGTCGGCCTTGCACTCCCCCTCGTTGCCCCGGCACACCGTCGAGTAGTAGGGGCTGGCGTCCATCACCACCGGCACGCGCAGCCCGTCGTCGCCGACCCGGGGCCGGATGATGTCCATCGCGACGACGTCGCGCGCGCCGTCCGCGTCGGTGTCGACGTCGGAGGTGACGAAGACCCGCTCGCGGATCGCGTCGCCGTAGCCGAACACCGGCTGGGTGACCCCGCCCTCGACGACCGGCCCGAGGCTCTCCGCGGCGGGCCGCGCCGTCGCGGTGGCCGCCGGCAGGCCGACGGCCACGGTCGCCACGACCACCACCGCCGCCCGCCACCAGGTTCTCGTGGTTCGCATCGCGCTCCTCCCGTTCCGGCACCCGCCGTCGGCCCGCCGCGCTCCGGCGGGAGGACCAGGAGGTCGCCGGGCCAACAGCTTGATCGAAGCGTACGAATGGGAACGCGGCCGGTCATCGGACACGTGTGGCAGGTGCGCGTCCCCGGCTCCTACGTCTGTCGCAGGCACCCCGGCCCCCGCCGCCCGCCGCCGGCGTACGACAGGCGTAGGAGGCGGCGGCACGCGATTCCAACAGGTGCCCGATGACCGGACGGCGCGCCGGCCATAGGTTCGGCGACGTGCGGTTGTCGGGTCGCGCCACGATCCCGCGGATCATCGGGCGTTTCGTGGTACCGGCCCTGTTCGCGGCGCTGTTCGCCGCCCCGCTGTGGTTCATGGTGGTCGGCTCGCTGCGCCCCGCCGGCCTGCCCCCGCCGCGTACCCTCGAACTCCTCCCGCCCGAGCCGACGGTGGCCGCCTACGCCCGACTGCCCGAGCTGATCCCGCTGTTCCGCTACCTGGCGAACTCGGCGCTGGTCGTGGCGCTCGCCGTGCCGTTGACCGTCGCCGTGGCGTCGCTGACCGGTTTCGGGCTGCGGCTGCTCGCGCCGACGGCCCGTCGGCGGGTGGTCCTCGGCCTGCTGGCGGTGCTGCTCGTCCCGGCCACCGCCGTCTGGGCGACCCGCTTCGAGCTGTTCCGCCTGGCTGGCGTGGTCGACACGTACGTCCCGCTGCTGGCCCCGGCGGTGCTCGCCGGCAGCCCGTTCCTGGTGCTGCTCTACGCCTGGAGCTTCGGCGGGGTGCCGGAGACCCAGCTCCAGGCGGCCCGCCTGGAGGGCGCCGGGTGGCTGACGGTCTGGCGGCGCGTCGCGATGCCCCAGGTGCGCCCGGCAACCCTCGCGGTGGCCGTGCTGGCCTTCACGTTCCACTGGGCCAACTTCATCGACCCGCTGCTGTACCTGCACAGCGGCGACCGGTACACCTACCCGCTCGGCCTGCAGTTCCTGCGACTGTTGAACCCCACGGACTGGCCGCTGCTGATGGCGGGCTGCGTGGTCGCCACCGTCCCGTGCGTACTGGTGTTCCTGCTGGCCCAACGGATCCTGCTGGACGACGACCCCCTGGCCGCACTCAGATCTGGAGGACGCAGTTGACGATCACCCGGGCACGACGGTGGACGGCCCTGGTCATGGCCGCCCTGCTGGCCGGCTACGCCGCCGGCTGCGGCGGCGGTGACCGCCCCGACGAGGCGTCGGGCATCACCGTCGTGCTGTTCGGCGACGCCGAGGAGGTCGCCGGCTACCGCCGCATGGTGGCCGCGTTCGAGGAGGCCCACCGCGACGTCGACGTCAACCTCTCCCCGGTCGCCGGCCAGGACGAGCTGATGGCCCGGCTGACCACCTCGTTCGCCGGCGGCAGGCCGCCGGACGTGTTCCTGCTCAACTACCGCCGCTACGGTCAGTTCGCCGCGCAGGGAGCGATCGAGCCGGCGCAGTCCTACCTGGAGCGCAGCACCGTGCTCAAGGAGAGCGACTTCAGCCCCCAGGCGCTGGACGCCTTCCGCTTCGACGGCAAGGCCCTGACCTGCCTGCCGCAGAACCTCTCCTCGCTGGTCGTCTACTACAACGCCGACCTGTTCGCCGCCGCCGGCGTGCCGCTGCCGAAGGCCGGCTGGACCTGGGACGACTTCCTGGGCGCCGCCCGCGCGCTGACCCGCGACGGCCGCTACGGGGTGGGCGTGGAGCCCTCCGTGCCCCGGCTCGCGCCGTTCGTCTGGTCCAACCGCGGCGAACTCGTCGACGACCCGACCCGCCCCACCACCCTGACCCTCACCCGGGACCCGGCCACCCGCAGGGCCGTCGACTGGTTCCTCGACCTGCAACTCACGCACCACGTCGTGCCGCCCGACGCCGAGGAGCAGAGCGAGTCGAGCGAGGCCCGGTTCCTGCGCGGCACCCTGGGCATGTACCTCAACAGCCGGGTGGCCGTGCCGACGCTGCGTACCATCGACGGCTTCACCTGGGACGTGGCGCCGCTGCCGGTCGCGCCGGGCGGCGTGCCCGCGTCGATCCTGCACAGCGACGCCTACTGCATGGGCGCCGGCCTGCCCGACCACGACGACGCGTGGCGGTTCATCGAGTTCGCGATGGGCCCGGCCGGCCAGCGGATCCTCGCCGAGTCCGGCCGCACCGTGCCGTCCCGGCTCGACGTCGCCAACTCCCCGGCGTTCCTCGACCCGGCCGAGCCACCGAAGTCGTCGCGGGTCTACCTCGACGCCGCGCCGCACCTGCGCGCCACCCCACGCACCGCCGCCTGGTCCCGGGTGGAACGCGAGGCGGGCACCCTGCTGGCGGAGGTCTTCTACGGCCGGGTCGGACGCGAGGAGGGGCTGCGCCGGCTGGAGGAGCAGAGCCGGCCGTTGTTCGCCCTGCCGGCGGGAGCGGGCGGGTGACCGGACGCGGGGCCATCCGGCTGGAGGCGCTGACCAAGTCGTACGGGCGGACGACCGCCGTCGACGGGATCGACCTGGACGTGCGGGCCGGTGAGATGATCACCCTGGTCGGGCCGTCGGGCTCCGGGAAGTCCACCGTCCTGCGGCTGATCGCCGGGCTGGACCGGCCGGATCGCGGCCGGGTCGTGGTCGACGGCCGGGACGTCGCACTGGTGCCGCCGCACCGGCGGGCCGTGGCGATGGTCTTCCAGGACTACGCCCTCTACCCGCACCTCACCGCGCTGGGCAACCTGACGTTCGGCCTGCGGGTGCGCCGGGTCCCCCGCGCCGAGGCCGAGCGGCGGGCCCGCGCCGCGGCCGAGCGGCTGGGGATCGCCGAACTGCTCGACCGGCACCCCGACGAGATGTCCGGCGGGCAGCGCCAGCGCGTCGCCCTGGCCCGCGCCCTGCTGCGCGAGCCCAGCGTCTACCTGCTCGACGAGCCGCTGGCCAGCCTGGACGCGCCGTTACGCTTCGCCACCCGGGCCGATCTGCTCGCCCTGCACCGTGACCTCGGCACGACGACCGTCCACGTCACGCACGACCAGGCCGAGGCGATGACCCTCGGCGACCGGGTGGTCGTCCTCGACGGCGGCCGGGTCCGGCAGGTCGGGCCGCCGCAGCAGGTCTACGACGAGCCCGCCGACACCTTCGTGGCCGGCTTCCTCGGCAGCCCGCCGATGAACCTGGTGCCCGGCGGCGGCGCGCTGGGCGGCCGGCCGGGCGTGACCCTCGGCGTACGGCCGGAGGACCTGGCGCTCGACGCCGAGGGCCCGGTCGAGGCGACCGTCGAGGCGGTGGAGGCGCTCGGCAGCGAGGCCGTCCTGCTGACCCGGTGCCCCGACGGCACCCGCCTGATCGTGCGGACCGGCCCGCGGCCGGGCGTACGGCCGGGCGACCCGGTGCGGCTGCGCCCCGACCCGGACCGTGTCCACCGCTTCGACACCGCCACCGGGCGGCGCCGGTGAAGGCGGTCCGGGCCGGCCGGCAGCTCACCGCCTGGGCGTTCCTCGCCCCGTACGCCGTGTCGGTCGCGCTGCTGGTCGCCCTGCCCACGCTGCTCAACGTCGGGTACGCGTTCACCGACCACACCGGGCTGACCCGGGACCCGCAGTTCGTGGGCCTGGCCAACGTACGCCGGATGCTGGCCGACGGTTTCCTGCTCGACAGCGTGCAGGCGTCCCTGACGCACGTGGCGCTGGCCGTGCCGGTCCGGCTGCTCGCCGCCGTGGGGCTCGGCCTGCTGCTCGCCGCGCCCCGGCCGGGCGGGCGGTGGTTCCGGGTCGCGGTCTACCTGCCGACGGTCGTCCCCGACGTCGCCCTGGCCGTGCTGTTCCTGTGGGTGCTCAACCCGCTCTACGGCCCGCTCAACCAGGTGCTCGGGCTGTTCGGCCATCCCGGCTTCACCTGGCTGTCGGACCCGACCACCGCCCGGGTGGCGGTGGTGCTGATGCTGGCGTTCCCGATCGGCGAGGGCTTCGTCGTCGTCCTCGCCGCCCGCCGGATGCTCGACGGCCGGCTGTACGAGGCGGCGGCGCTGGAGGGCTGCGGCCCGTTCGGCCAGCTGCGCCGGCTCACGCTGCCGCTGCTGGCTCCCGTGCTGGTGCTGCTGGCGGTCCGGGACACGATCCTCACCCTCCAGGTGAACTTCGTCCCGGCGTACGTGCTCACCGACGGCCGGCCCGCCAACGCCACGCTCTACCTGCCCGTCTACATCTTCGACCAGGCCTTCGAGTTCTCCGGCTTCGCGTACGGCGCGCTCATCTCGACGGTGCTGATGGCGCTCACGGCCGCCATCATCACCGCCCTGCTGCTGATGGTGCGACGCTGGCGGGTGCTGCGGTGAGGTGGCATCCTGCTGCGGTGAGACTCCGGGTGTTCGCGGTCGCCGCCACGATCCCGCTGCTCGTCGCCTGCGGCGGGACGGACGCCCCGCAGGCGACCGGGCGGGGCCCGGGGATGCTGGCGAACCTGCCCAGTTGCGACCGGGTGCCGCTGGACACCGAGCCGGAGGTCGACGCCCGGGTCACCGGCCTGGTGCTGCCCGACGGCGCGCGCGTCACCTCGGTGGTGGAGCAGGGGGCCCTGACGACGGTCGAGGCCACCGTCCGGATGACCCCGCTGGACGTACGCGCCCACTACGAGGGCCGCACCGACATCGAGCTGCTGCGCGTCGAGGACGAGGTCTTCGAGGCCGAGGTGCTGGCCCGGGCGCAGCAGCGGCGGATGTACCTGCGGGCCGGCGCGCTCTGCGCCGACGGCACCACGCTGACCGCGGTGGTGGGACCGGACTCGGAGGACGCGGGACTGCCGGAGTTCCAGAGCGGATAGTGACGGCGCTCGACAGCTGTCCTAACCCGACGGCCGGAATCCCAACAGTTGCCGGGTGACGCCGCTCACCGTGCTGTCTACCGTGCGACGCACGACCGGATTCCGGTCGCACCCGCACATGGACGGGAGATCCGCATGAGTCCCACCCTCGTCCGAGGTAGGCGCGTCCTGCCGGTGGCAGCAGCCCTGGCGCTGCTGACGGCGGCCGCGTTGACGACCTCGGCACCGTCGGCCCGCGGCGAGGAGTCGCTGGCCACCAGCAGCCCCACCGGGCCGATGGAGCTGCCCGCCGAGTGGATGACCGCCCAGCGGCTCAGCGACGGCAGCACGGACCTGTCCGTCGCCAAGTACGCGAAGGCCCGCGGCGAGGCGAACCAGCTCGCCGCCCGTACCCGCAGCGCCTACCGCGACCTCGCCGGGGAGCAGTGGCGCTTCTTCGGCCCGAGCAACATCGGCGGCCGGGTGGTCGACATCGCCGTCGATCCGCAGGTCGCCGACCAGATCTTCATCGCCGCCGCCTCCGGCGGCATCTGGCGCTCCGCCGACGCGGGCGCCACCTTCGAGGCCGCCTGGCCCGACGGCGGGACGCACAGCATGGGCGCGGTCGCGATGACCACCGACGGGGTGCTCTTCGCCGGAACGGGCGAGGCGCAGCCGGGCGGCGGCTCGATCACCTTCGGCGGCGACGGTGTCTACCGGTCGCGGGACCGGGGCCGGACGTGGCAGCGCGTCGGCCTGGAGAACAGCCACGCCATCGCCCGGTTCGCCATCGACCCGGGCAACCAGGACCGGATCTTCGCCGCGGCCGCCGGCAACCTGTTCGTGCCGGGCGGCGAGCGGGGCGTCTACCTCTCCGAGGACGGCGGCGACACCTGGCGGCAGGCCCTCGCCCCGCCGAACGCGACCACCGGCGCCACCGAGGTCCTCGTCGACCCCGAGAACCCGAACCGGGTGTACGCGGCGATGTGGGACCACCTGCGCGAGCCGCACCAGCGCACCTACGGCGGGCCCGGCTCCAGCCTGTGGCGCTCCGACGACGGCGGACGGACGTGGGAGCGGATGACCACCGGGCTGCCCACCGACGCCGACCAGGGCCGCTGGGGTCTCGCACTCGCCCCGAGCAACCCGGACCGGCTGTACGCGTACGTCGGCACCGCCCTCGGCCCGTTCCGCGCGTTCTACCGCTCCGACGACGGCGGCGACACCTGGACGCAGACCCCGGTCAACGCCAACCAGGCGTCCCAGTCCACCTTCAGCTGGTGGTTCGGCAAGCTGTTCGTCGACCCGGCCGACTCCGACCACGTGTTCCTCACCGGGGTGAACCTGCGCCGCTCGACCGACGGCGGGCAGAGCTTCGGCAACGTCGGCGGCGTGCACGCCGACCAGCACGTGCTGCGCTGGGATCCCAAGGTGCCGGGCCGGGCCTACCTCGGCAACGACGGCGGCTTCTACCGCTCCGACGACAACGGGGTGAGCGGCTGGGTCAAGTCCACGTACGAGCCGTACACCCAGTTCTACACCGTGGACGTCGCGCAGACCGACCCGGCGCTGAAGGTCGGCGGCGCCCAGGACAACGGCTGCAACCGCGGCTACAACGGCGTGGGCGGCCCGTGGAACGCCATCGGCTGCGGCGACGGCCTCCAGGTGATCATCCACCCGGAGAACCCGAACATCGTCTTCGGCTGCAGCCAGTACGGCTCCTGCTACCGCTCGGAGAACGCCGGCGCCGCGCCGCGCCAGTCCATCGGCCCCGGCCAGACCACCTCGGACCGGCGCAACTGGCTCACCCCGCTGCAGTTCGACCCGAGCGACCCGGACGTCATGTACTACGCGGGCAACGTCGTCAACCGGTCGACGGACAACGGCCGCACCTGGACGGCGATCAGCCCGGACCTCACCGGCGGCGGGCCGAACGACCCGTCGGGCTACCCGTGGGGCACGATCACCACGATCGCGGCGGCCCCCACCGACGGCGACAAGCTCTACGTCGGCACGGACGACGGCAGGCTGTGGTGGACCGACGACCTCGGGGGCACCTGGACCCAGGTCGACCCCGCGCAACTGCCGGGCACGTGGGTGACCCGGGTGGCGGCGCATCCCACGGACGCGAACATCGCCTACGCCACGTTCTCCGCGTTCCGCTCCGGCAGCGACCGCGCGCACGTCATGATGACGCGCGACGGCGGCCGCACCTGGACGGACATCGGCCGGGGGCTGCCCGACGCGCCGGTCAACTCGGTGGTGCCGACCGCCGACGGCCTGTTGCTGGTCGGCACCGACGTGGGGGTGTTCGTGTCGGCGTGGAACGGCGGCGAGTGGGCCTCCCTCGGCGGGGAACTGCCGGCGGCGGCCGTGATGTACCTGCGCTACCACGAGCCGACCCGGCAGCTCACCGCGGCGACGTTCGGCCGGGGCGTCCACGACCTCACCGTGCCGCGGTGCCCGGCGGCGTCGACCCGGCTGCCGCTGCCCGAGCCGGGCGTCGGGGTGGTCGGCGTGCTCGCCTCGTGCCGCGCGGCGTGACCCGCTGAACAGGGGCGGGGGTGGCGGGCGGCAGCCCGTCCACCCCCGCCCCTGCCCGTCACGGGGCCGGGTGGCGCGGACCGGGCGGCCGAGGTCGTGGCGCTGCTGACCGCCGCTACCGGCCCTGGCCCGCCTCAAGCACGCCAGGTGCAGCAGTGCCGGCGACCGGCCGGTCGACAGGTAGCCCCGCCCGGGTGGATCGGTGAAGTACTGATCCGGTTCGAGAGCCACGTTGTGCGCGAGCGCCGTCGCACGGTTCGACGCAGCGGCCCCCACCGTCTCCGGCGGGGGCCGCTGCGTCGACGCTCGGCGGGGGCCGGTCAACACCAGCCGTTGACCGCGCCGTTCACGCCGGTCCACAGGTAGGCGTCGGAGACCCAGGTGCCGTCGCTGAGCCGGTTCCACAGCGACGTGGTGCCGTACCGGCCGGTGTGGCTGGTGCCGTTGGCGGAGCAGGAGATGGTGACCGTCGCGCCGTCACCCACCGAGCCGAGCGCGGCGTAGCCGGTACCGGGGCCGGACCGCTTGGTCAGCGAGCCCCCGCCGTTGGCGTCGACGACCGCCTGGTTGAAGCCCAGCGCGCCGTAGTTGTAGATCGCGCTACCGGCGCCCCGCCAGGTCGAGCCGTGCCGCGCGCCGCCCTGGTAGGCCGAGGCGCCGTTTTCGAACACCCACTTGCCGAGGCCGTGGCCGGCGATGGGCACGTACGCGCTGTTCTGCCGCAGCCCGAAGTGGACGTGCCGGCCGTACGCGGCCCCGCCGCAGGTGACGTCGGTGCCCGTGTAGCCCAGGTACGCACCCTGGCCGACGGCGGCGCCGTTGACCGAGATGCTGCTCCACAGGTGGTAGTAGTCGGTGGAGTAGCCGCGGTCGTGGATCACCCGGATCCAGCCCCGGCACATCGTGTACGCCGTGCCGCCACGGGCCGCGCGGACCACCTCGTCGCCGCCGGCCAGGTCGATCGAGCTGTACGGCGACTCGTAGCCGCCCCAGCCGTGCGGACCGCTGGTCAGCGTCCAGGTCTGGCCGACCGCGAACGGCAGGGCCATGCCGGTCCGGTAGTCGCCGCCCGCGTACATCGTGCCCGGAGTGCGGGTGAAGACCTCCTTCTCCTGCTTGTTCACCAGGGGCGACTCGGCGGCCAACTCGCCGAACTCCGCCTCGCCGTCGAAGCTCACCTGCCACCCGCCGGCCTCGGCGTGGGCGATGAAGATCGCGCCGGTCGGGTGGATGTCCTCCTCGTTGGAGGTGACGGCAACGGCGGTGCCGAAGGCCCAGCGGCCGCTCTTGCGGGTGACGGTGATCCGCGTGTCGGCTGCCTCGACGGGTGCCTCGCCGGCGACCCGGGCCTGCCCGAGCAGCTTGGCGGTCACGGCCTGCTCGACGCTCGCCCGGGCGGGGTCCGGCGTGGGTGCGGCGGCGTGCGCAGCGGTGCCCGCGACCAGGAGTTCCGTCGCCAGGAGAGCCGTGGCGACGCCGGCCCATCGTCTGATGTGCACCATTGACGACCTCTTTCAAATCGAAGGACATCGCTAAGTGGTGCTGACGATAGACAGAACCAAGAATATTGTCTACATGTTGACACGCTGGCAATGAAGGTATGTTTCGGCCCGCCCGCCGCCAAGGCCGCCGGCCGCGTCGGCGAGGCGCGGCCGGCGGACGTCCGGATGCCCGGGCCGGGCAGCCGGCGGGTGGTCAGGCGATGCGGCGGATGCGGCGGACGGCCAGGAGGAGCAGCAGCGCCGCGAGCGCGACGAAGATGCCGGCCTCGATGCCCTGGAACAGCCAGAACCGGCTCTCGGGCTGGTAGAGCCACCAGTTGTAGGCGCCCGGCCCGAGGCCCAGGTCGGCGCCGCAGGCCCGCCCGTCGGGGCCCGTGGCACCGGACGGGCAGATCACCTGGGCGTTGGGTGCGACGAGTTTGCCGTTGGCGTCGTGGACGCCGTTGGAGAGGATCCAGTCGCGTCCCCTGATGGCGAGCTCGTCGGTGGAGCCCTGCACCGGGTAGGTCAGCTCGCGGGCGGGCAGGTAGCGGGGCCTGGCCAGCACGGCCACGGCGACGCGCAGGCCGAGGAAACCGACCAGCGTGCCGGCCATGGCGGGCAGCGCCCGGGGCCAGACGGTGCCGGCGAAGACGCCCAGCGCGACCGCGAAGAGGGTGTACCCGATCGGCACCACGCCCTGCATGTCGAAGAAGAACGCGTCGAACCGGCTCTGCCGCCAGCCCTGGTTGAGCGGGGTCAGCCACCAGGACATGCCCAGCCCGTAGGCGACGGAGACGAGCAGCGCGGCGGCACCCACGAACCCGAACTTGACCAGCGCCCAGCGTTGCCGGCTGACGCCCTGGGTCCAGACGAACCGGTGGGTGCCCTGCTCGACCTCGCGGGCGATCAGCGGGGCACCCCAGAACAGACCGACCAGCAGCGGCAGCACGAGGAAGAGGATGCCCGCCAGGCTCAGCGTGCCGAACTGGTCGTGGAACTGGTTGAAGGCCCGGTCGCAGGTCTCGCCGAGCCCCGGCGTCGGGCCCGGGTCGCCCGCGGTGACGCACTCCGGCAGGCCGTAGTCGTCGAAGGCGTCGCGCATCGCCAGGCCACTGATGATCATGAACGCGCCGAGGACCGCGAGCCCGCCCAGGGCGAACAGCGCGTCCCTGCGGTGTTGCCGCCAGGTCAGCCAGATCATGCCGGCACCCCCCATTCCTCGTGGCTGGCCTGCGTGTCGCCGTCGGCGAGGTAGGCCAGGATGACGTCCTCCAGGGACACCTCCCGCACGCTCCACCGCGGGTCGGCGACGGGCCCGTCGGCGCGCACCAGCAGGGTCGACTGCCGGTCGGTGTGGCTCGCCCGCACGACGTCGGCGACGCCCGGGATCGGTTCGCCGCCGTGCCGGGGGCCGATCAGGCGCCGGTGCGCGGCGACCAGGTCCTCGACCGCGCCGGCGAGCCGGACCTGGGCGGCGTTCAGCACGATCAGGTGGTCGCAGACCCGTTCCACGTCCGCCAGCAGGTGCGAGGAGAGCAGCACGGTGGTGCCGGCGTCGGCCACGCTGCCCATCAGGGTCTGCAGGAACTCCCGCCGGGCGAGCGGGTCGAGGCTGGCCACGGGCTCGTCGAGCAGCAGTAGCCGGGGTCGCTTGGCCAGGGCGAGGGCGAGCGCGACCTGGGCCCGCTGCCCGCCGGAGAGCTTGCCGACCGGCTTGTTCGGCGGGATGCCGAGATCCGCCAGGCGGGTACGCGCCATCGCCGCGTCCCAGCGGCGGTTCAGCCTGTCGCCCGCCGTGATCAGCTCGGCCGCGGTGAAGTCCCGGTACAGCGGCGTGTCCTGGGCGACGAAGCCGATGTCGGCCAACGCTGCCGGGTTGTCGTAGGGGGGCTCGCCGAACAGCCGCACCGCCCCGGCATCGGGCCGCAGCAGGCCCACCGCCAGGTGCAGCAGCGTGCTCTTGCCCGCCCCGTTGGGCCCGACCAGGGCGGCGATCCGCCCGGCCGGCAGGCGGAACGAGCAGTCCCGCAGCGCCCAGTGTCTCCCGTACCGTTTGCCCAGCTGGTCGGTCTCCAGCACGGCCTCCATGGCGTGTCCTCTCATCCTGCCGACGTGGCGTTCTGCGGCGGGGCTTCGACCGGGAGCGTGGCCCGCATGGTCGTCTCCACCAGGGCGATGATGTCCTCGGGCGTCAGTTCGGCCGCCTGTGCGCGGTGCAGCCAGGCCACCAGGTCCGCCCGCAGTTCGGCCTGGTTGGGCAGGGACGCTCCGGCGAGGCTGCGCCTGACGAAGGTGCCGACGCCCGGCCGCCCCTCCGCGAGGCCCTCGATCTCCAGCTCGCGGTACGCCTTCAGCACCGTGTTGGGATTGATGGCCAGCGACTGCGCGACGTCGCGGACCTTGGGCAACTGGTCCCCGGGGACCAGCA
Source organism: Micromonospora sp. NPDC023814 (assembly GCF_040639595.1). NCBI lineage: Bacteria > Bacillati > Actinomycetota > Actinomycetes > Micromonosporales > Micromonosporaceae > Micromonospora > Micromonospora sp. NPDC023814. Next base: position 30,457 of record NZ_JBFAAF010000018.1, on the reverse strand, counting down.
GCCCCACCCGCAGGGCCTGTTTCACCTGCTGCACGAGCTGCATGTAGGTGTTCACCTTCGACCGGCCGTCCAGCACGAACTCGATCACCCGCCGCGCCTCCCCTGTTGTCTTACGACAGTAGGACTATAGAACAAGTTGGCGCCGATGGGAGCCCCCCTTCGTCGACGTGCGCGCCCCTTCCGGCGGGGGCGGATGTCAGACCAGGCCGGCGACGGCGCCTATCGCGGTGATGGCGACCGCCACCTGCTCGGAAAGAGGACCGTCGACCGGCCACGAGCCGTCCGGGCGCTGGGTCGCGGTGAGCCGCCGGACCACGGCGCGGAACACGGGATAGTCCGGGGGCAGCAACGCCGTGTGCAGTGCGCATCCGGCGCGGGCGACGTCGGCCGGCGGCGCGTCGAGCAGCCGCCGCGCCAGGACGTCCAGTCCCTGGTCCGCCTCCTCGCGCAGCCCCACCGCCCACAGCAGGGCGGCGGCGAGCCAGGTGGTGGTCAGGCACGACGGCCAGGCGCCTGAGGCTTCCACGGCGTCGCGCACCGCCCGGGCGGCCCGCCCGGCCGCCTCGGGCCGGTCCAGGACCGCCAGGCACCAGCCGACGTAGGCGGGCAGGTAGAGCGGGTCCTGCGCCGGCAGGTGCCCGGCGTCCACGGCGGAGCGCACCGTGCCGTCCGGCGCGACCAACGCGGCGAGCCAGTCGGCGCAACGGTCCACCCGGGAGTCGCACCGCAGGTCCAACTCGATTATCCGGGCGTTCCGTTCGCACGTCGCCGCCACGGAGGGGGCGCCAGCCGACCAGGGTGCCGGGAAACCGCCCTCGGGAGACTGGTCGGCGAACAACGCGTCCGCCACGTCCAACGGCGTCGGCCACACCCCGGTCAGCACCGTCGCCAGTCGGTGCCCGTCGGACTCGTCACCGTGCGCGATCACCCACTCGACCGCCGCGCCCTTGTCGATCACGAACCGAACCTAACAAGTACCGGGACGAAGGGCCGAGCTGCGGCACGCCTTCGGCGATCCGCGCGGACGGTCAGCCGGGCCAGCGGCAGCGGCCCGGGGTGCGCGGCCCGCGGCCCGACCGCGGCGCCGGCCAGGCCGGCCAGCCACGCAACGACCTCACCCGTGCAGGTACGCGAGGACCGCCAGCACCCGGCGGTTGTCGTCGTCCGACGGCGGCAGCCCCAGCTTGCTGAAGATGTTGTTGATGTGCTTGCTGACCGCCTTCTCGGTGACGAACAGCCGCCCGGCGATCGCCGCGTTCGACCGGCCCTCCGCCATCAGGCCCAGCACCTCCCGCTCCCGCGCGGTGAGTTCCCGCAACGGCTGTGCCGTCGCGTTGCGGGCGAGGAGCTGGGAGACGACCTCCGGGTCCATCACCATGCCACCGCCGGCCACCCGGCGCACCGCGTCGACGAACTGGTCGACGTTGGACACGCGGTCCTTGAGCAGGTAGCCCACTCCCCCGCCACGGTCGGCGAGCAGCTCGCGGGCGTACAACTGCTCGACATGCTGGGAGAGCACGAGGATCGGCAGGCCCGGCAGCCGGGTCCGGGCCTGCAACGCCGCCTGGAGCCCCTCGTCGGTGAAGGTCGGCGGCAGGCGCACGTCGACGACCGCGACGTCCGGGTGGTGCCGGACCAGCGCCGGCAGCACGGACGGCCCGTCGGCGACGGCCTCGACCACCTGGCAGCCGAACGCGTCGAGGATGCGCGTCAGCCCGTCCCGGAGGAGGGCGAGATCCTCCGCGATGACAACTCGCACGGCAGCTCCATGGTCACGACAGTCGGTCCGCCGGGCGGACTCGTCACGGTCATCGTGCCATCGAAGGCTGCCAGACGGCGTTGCACGCCCGACAGGCCGGTCCCGGAGTCCGGCGTCGCGCCGCCCCGGCCGTCGTCGCCGACCACCATGGTCAACCGACCGTCGCGGTGCGCCAGCCGGATCCACGCCCGCGCCGCGCCGCTGTGCTTGGTGACGTTGGTCAGCGCCTCGGCCACCGCGAAGTAGGCCGCCGACTCGACCGCGGCCGGCGGGCTGCCGGGCAGCGCGACGTCGAGCTCCACGGGCAGCGGCACGGCCAACGCGAGCGCCCGCACGGCGCCGTCGAGTCCGCGTTCGGCCAGCACCGGCGGGTAGATGCCGCGGACCAGGTCGCGCAGCTCGACCAGGGCGCGGCCGCTGGTCTCCTGCGCCTCGGTGAGCAGCCGCTGCGCCGCGGCCGGGTCGTCGGCCATCAGCTTCTCGGCCAGGCCGATGCTCATGCGCAGCGCGACGAGCCGGGCCTGCGCCCCGTCGTGCAGGTCGCGCTCGATCCGGCGCAGCTCCGCGGCCTGGGTGTCGACCGTGTCGGCCCGGGTGGCGGAGAGCTGCCGGACCCGCAGCGCCAACTCCTGCGCCCGGGTCGGGGCCAGGAAGAACCCGGCGAAGCGGAAGTGCAGCCACACCAACCACGGCGCGACCACCAGGCCGGCGAACAGGAACAACCATCCCTGGGGTACGGACAGCACCGCCTGCACGAGGTTGTCCATCGGCCAGAACACGCCGTAGCCGTACCAGTCGACGGTGAGGAACAGGACCACGGGCAGCAGCAGGACGCCCTCCAGCCCGTACACCGGCAGGACGAACGCCAGCAGGCAAGCCCCGCCGGTCACCATGCCCGGCATCAGCCAGGCGAAGTCCCGCCAGGTCGCCGGGTCACCGACCACCCAGCGGAACCGCCGCCAGGTGCCGAGCCGGGCGCCCTCGGGCGCCGGCGGGTACGGCGAGGCGATCGGCATCCCGTGCCACCCGGCCACCCGGCGTTGCAGCCCGGTCGACCACCGCACCAGCACGGTGACCGCGGGGAACAGCGCGAACCCGATGCCGAGGGCCGGGATGAGCGCGAGCGAGACCACCGACAGCACGAACAGCGCCGCGTTGGTGGTCAGGCTGAGCAGGGCCACGGCCAGGCCCTGCACGGCGGCGAGCGCGCCGGGCCGGACCGACTGCCTGACGAACGCGCGTACGGAGCTGTCCACGGCGCCCATTCTCCGGCACCTGTCCCACCGGAATCGGTGGTGCTAGCACCACCCACGTTCGGGACCTGGCACCCCTGCCCTCACCCCCCTCCGGTCGAAGGATCAAGGCGTGACCACAACCAGGCAGGAGAGACCCGACATGTCCCGGCGGCAACGACTGGCCGGCCTACCGTCCGGCCGACGCACCAAGTACGCGATGCTCGTCTTCTGGCTCGTCCTCGTCGCGGTGGCCGGACCGCTGGCGATCAAGCTGACCGAGGTGCAGAACAACGACACCCTCGGGGCGCTGCCCGCCTCCGTGGAGGCCAGCCGCGCGGTGCAGCGGGCGGAGGCGGCGTTCCCCGACTCCCAGGCGCCCCTCGCGGTCGCCGTCTACGTGCGCGAGAGCGGGCTCACCGAGGCCGACCGCGCGAAGGTCGACGGCGACCGGGCCGCGTACGCCGCGTACGCCGACGGCGGCCAGGTGCCGCCCCCGGTCCCGAGCGAGGACGGCAAGGCGGTGTTGGTGTCCTTCCCGGTCGCCGGCGACGACGAGCAGCGGGCCGACGCGGTGGCCGACATCAGGGACCGGCTGGCCGCCGACGCCCCCGACGGGCTGCGCACCGCGCTCACCGGCGAGGCCGGCGCCACCGAGGACGTCTTCGACGCGTTCGCCGGGATGGACACCGCCCTGCTGCTGGCGACCGCGGGCACCGTCGCGCTGCTGCTGCTCCTCACGTACCGCAGCCCGGTCCTGTGGCTGATCCCGCTCCTCACGGTCGCGCTGGCCAACCAGCTCGCCAGCGCGGTCGTCTACCTGCTGGCCGAGTACGGCGGCCTGGCGGTCGACTTCCAGAGCCAGAGCATCCTCACCGTGCTGGTCTTCGGCGTCGGCGTGGACTACGCCCTGCTGCTCATCGCCCGGTACCGGGAGGAACTGCGCCGGCACGCCGACCGGCACGCGGCGATGGCCGTGGCGCTGCGTAGGTCGATCGGCGCGATCTGCGCCTCGGCGGCGACCGTCGCGGTCGGCCTGCTGTGCCTGCTCGCCGCGCAGCTGCCGGCCACCCGGGGCCTGGGACCGGTCGGCGCGGTCGGCATCGCCGCGGCGTTCCTCGCCATGACCACGCTCCTGCCGGCCGTGCTGGTCATCTTCGGGCGCTGGCTGTTCTGGCCGTTCGTGCCCCGTCACACCCCCGACGCGGTCGTCGACGACGAGGCGTCCGGGCACGAGCTGTGGCGCCGGGTCGCCGGCGTCGTCGGTCGCCGCCCGCGCGTGGTGTGGCTGGGCACGGCCGCGGCGCTGGTCGCCCTCAGCTTCGGCATCGGCAATCTCAGCATCGGCATGCCGGGGGACCAGTCGTTCACCACCGAGGTCGGCTCGATCACGGGCCAGCGGATGATCGCCGCGCACTACCCGAGCGGCACCGTGGCGCCCGCCGAGATCCTGGCCACCGCCGGCACGGCCGACCAGGTGGTGGCCGCCGCCCGTGCGGTGCCCGGGGTGGCCGAGGTCGGCGAGCCGCAGCGCTCCCCCGACGGCCGGTGGGTACGCGTCGCGGCCGTCCTCGCGGACACGCCGGACAGCGACGCCGCGCTGGACACCGTCGACCGGCTCCGCACCGCCGTGCACGCGGTGCCCGACGCGCAGGCGCTGGTCGGCGGGGACACCGCGTACCTGCTCGACGAGGAACGCACCGTCGGCCGCGACAACCGGGTCGTCGGCCCGCTGATCCTGGCGGTGGTGTTCGCCGTCCTGGTGCTGCTGCTGCGGGCCCTGGTCGCGCCGCTGCTGCTGCTGGCGAGCGTGGTGCTGTCCTACGTCGCCGCGATGGGCGCGGCCGGGCTGATCCTCGACGCCATGGGCTATCCCAAGCTGTTCGTGGGGATCCCGCTGCAGACGTTCCTGTTCCTGGTCGCCCTCGGCGTGGACTACACGATCTTCCTGGCCACCCGGGCCAGGGAGGAGACGGCCCGGCTCGGGCACCGCCGGGGTGTGCTGCACGCGCTGACGGTCACCGGCGGCGTCATCACCAGCGCGGGCGTGGTGCTGGCGGCCACCTTCGGCGCGCTCAGCGTGCTGCCGCTGGTGCCGTCGGTGCAGTCGGCCGTCATCGTCGGCGTCGGCGTGCTGCTGGACACGTTCCTCGTACGCAGCCTGCTCGTGCCGGCCCTGGCGCTGGAGATCGGCCGCCGCACCTGGTGGCCGGGCGTGCTGTCGCGGCGAGGGTCACCGCCGGTCCGGACGGAGCCGGTCGAGCCGGCTGCGGCGGGGGCGTAACGCCCGGCCGCCCCGCCACCGGGCGGGCTCACCGGGCAGGCGCCGGCCGTACCCAGAGCGGTACGGCCGGCGCCCGCCGGTCAGCTGCCGCGCCGGTCGTGGGGCACGGTGACGGTCACCGCGCAGCCGACCGGGCGGCCGATCTCGTCGTGGCCCGCGTACGTCAGGGTGTAGACGCGGTCCCCGCTGGCGCCGTCGCGTTCCGCCCGCAGCCGGCCGCTGGTGTCCGGGGTGCCGACGGTGAAGCCGCTGACGTCCGCGACGTCGCCGCCGGTCACCGCCGTCAGGGTGAGCGCGTTCGGGCCGAGGACGCCGTCGCGCAGGTCCGCCGTCACGGTGACGTCGACCAGTTCGTGGTTCGGCGGCCACAGCACCGGCCGGTCCACCGCGCAGTCCATCTCCCGGGCGGGCACCGGCTGGTCCAGGGTGGCGACGGCGTGGCCGATCGTCGCGGTGAGCCGCCCGCCGGCCTCGTAGTACATGTGCGCCGTGCGGCCGTCGAAGTAGAACGTCGGCGCGGCCGACCGCCCCAGGTCCGGCGCGGTGTTCATCGAGTCGTGCACGACGCCGAGGTGGACCTCCCGGTCGAAGTTCTCGCCGACGTCCACGGCGTGCATGTTGCCGTCGGCGGCGTGGAAGATCACCAGGTTGCGGCCGTTCCAGCGCAGGAAGAACGGCCCCGAGGCGTTCGGGCCCTCGATGCCCTGCGGGGTCACGATCGGGTCGGGCTGGATGGTCCAGGTCCGCGCGTCCGGGGAGACGGCCCAGCGGATGCGTCGGGAGACCGGCCCGGTCGGGCCCGGCAGCGCGGCGGTGGGATTGTCCATGAAGACCATCAGGTACCGGCTGCCCAGCCGCGGCACCGCCTGCTCGAACACGCGGGCGTAGGAGGTTTCCCCACCGGTGCTGTGGTCCCGGCTGACCGCCGTCCCGCCGTAGCTGAAGTGGATGCCGTCGTCCGAGGTGGCGTACCGGGTGATCGAGTTCTCGCCGTGGAAGTAGAGGAACAGCTTCCGCTCGCCCTCGACCCAGATCGCGTGCGGCGAGGAGATGTGGCTGACCGTGGCGTAGTGGGGCAGCCAGGTGTTGCTGATCAACGGGTTGGCCCGGTACTCGGTCCACGGGCCGTCGATCGAGTCGGAATACGCCAGGGCGATCCCACCGGGCCGCTCGTGGGGCGCGTAGTACAGGTAGTAGGTGCCCAGCGGCTCGGAGAAGTAGTCGGCGGCCCGGATGACGCTCGGGAAGATGAACTCGTTCGTCGGGTTGTAGGTGAGGGCGCTCTTGTCGAACGCGGTGCCCGCGTAGGTGAAGCGGGGGAAGTCCGGTGCCGGGTCGGCGGCGGCCGGAGCGGCACCGGCCACGGCGGCGACCAGGATGCCCACGCCGGCTGCCGCCACGGCGGCGCGGCTGGGCACTCGGACGGGTGCTTTCGTCATGGCTGCTCCTGCTCTTTCGGGGGTGGTGGGGGCGCTCCCCGGCCGGCCCGGGCGGGGAGCCGGTGCAGGGGACCGTCGACGTGGAGATCAGGGGGACGGCCCCGTACGGGTGGTGACTGTGGACGTGGCGCATCGCGCCACGTGGCGACGCGAGGTCACGCAGGGTGAGACGGTCAGCTGACCGCAGCCGCGGGGCGGGTAGCCCGACCGGCGACTAATACGTATTAGCATTGACGCTTCCCGAATGCTGCTCGACCCGGGCCAGCCTTGTCAAGGGGGCCGCCGCGCTCCCCGACGCACCCCCGTCGTGCGGCAGGCGTCGCACGACCCGGTGCGGCCGTCGGTGGTCCACTCGCGAGCTAATGCGCATTAGCCCTGGGAGTTCATCTCGCTGAAATATCTACGCCCACCCCTTGACACACACCCGGTCGGCCCGCCAGGCTCCTCCCATCGCCGAGCGCTAATACGCATTAGCCGCACCGGAAGGACAGCGTTGTGCCCGCTACCCCCCGACGCGTCACACAGCGTGACATTGCCCGGCTGGCCGGCGTCAGCCAGGCGACCGTGTCGCTGGTGCTCAACAACCGGGCCGACGCCGACGTCCGCATCGCGCCCGAGACCCGCGACCGCGTGCTGCGGGTCATCGCCGAGACCGGGTACGCCGCCGATCCCGTGGCCCGCCGACTCGCCGCGCGGTTCAACCGGATCATCGGCGTCTTCACCTACGAGCCCGCCTTCCCCAGCGGCAGTCGCGACTTCTTCCACCCCTTCCTGCTCGGCATCGAGGACTACGCGGAGCGCGCCGGCTGCGACCTGCTGCTGTTCACCAGCGCCCCGGTCGTCGACGGCCGCCGGCGCATCTTCCACCAGGACAACCGGCTACGGCTGGCCGACGGGTGCATCCTGCTCGGGCGGGAGATCGACGGCGCGGAACTGAGCCGGCTCAACCGCGACGGTTTCCCGTACGTCGCCGTCGGCCGCCGCGACGACGCCGGCGGTCCGGTGCCGTACGTCGGCGCCGACTACGCCAGGGCGGTGGGCGAACTGGTGGTCCTGGCCCTCGCCCGCGGACACCGGCGCCTGGCCTACCTGAGCATGGGCACCACCGCGGAGTCCTCCGAGGACCGGCGGCGCGGGTTCGTCGCGTCCGCGACGGCCGCGGACAGCGCCCGCCACCTGACGGCCGCCGCCCAGGACGCCGAGGCGGTCCTCGACAACCTGCTCGCCGACCGGACCACCGTCGCCTTCGTGGAGGACTTCGCCACCGCCGTGGCGCTGGAGCTGGCCACCCGGCGACGCGGCCTGGCCGTGCCCGGCGACCTGTCGATCCTGACCCTCGGCGACCCGACCGTCCCGGTGCCCACCGACATCGCGTTCACCGGGTTCCGCATCCCGCGCGAGGAGATGGGCCGGCAGTCGGTCGAGGTGCTGACCGGCGTCATCGACGGCAGCGCCGACGGCGTGCAGCAACGGCTGCTCCCCTGCGAACTCGTCGAGGGCGACACCCTCGGCGCCCCCTGATCGGCGGTCGGCCGCGCCCATCGCGGTGACCGTGCAACCGGAAGGAAGCAAGTGGTACAGATGCGTGCGGACGTCCTCGTCGTCGGGGGCGGGCTGGGTGGGGTGGCGGCTGCGCTCGCCGCGGCCCGGGCCGGCCGGTCGGTCATCCTGACCGAGGAGTTCGACTGGCTCGGCGGGCAGCTCACCAGCCAGGCCGTCCCGCCGGACGAGCACTCCTGGATCGAACAGTTCGGGGCCACCGCGAGTTACCGGGCCCTGCGCACCGGGATCCGCGACTACTACCGCCGGCACTACCCGCTCACCGAACGGTCCCGGGGCTGGACGGACCTCAACCCCGGGGCCGGCTGGGTCAGCCGGCTCTGCCACGAGCCCCGGGTGGCCGTCGCCGTCATCGAGCAGATGCTGGCGCCGTACCGCGGCGCCGGCCGGCTGACCGTGCTCCAGCCGTACCGGCCGGTCGCCGCGGAGACCGACGGGGACCGGGTGGTCGCGGTGACCGTGGCGCACCGCGACCGCGACGACCGGATCGACATCACCGCCCCGTACGTCCTCGACGCCACCGAGACCGGCGAGCTGCTGCCGCTGTCCGGCACCGAGTACGTCACAGGCTTCGAGTCGCAGGCGGACACCGGCGAGCCCAGCGCGCCGGCCGAGGCGCAGCCGATGAACATGCAGGCCGTCTCCGTCTGCTTCGCCCTCGACCACGTCGACGGCGACCACACCATCGACCGTCCCGCCGGATACGACTTCTGGCGCGACTACAAGCCCGACTTCTGGGGTGACCGGCTGCTGTCCTGGCGGTCGCCGCACCCCCGCACCCTGGAGATCGTCGAACGCAGCTTCACCCCCAACCCGGACGACGACCCGCTGGCCGTCAACGCCGACCAGCGGGTCAACCCCGGCGACGGCAACCTCTGGACGTTCCGGCGCATCGCCGCCCGGCGCAACTTCACCGACGGCGCGTACGACAGCGACATCACGCTGGTGAACTGGCCGATGATCGACTATTTCGAGGGCCCGGTCATCGACGTGCCGAACGCGTCCTGGCACCTGAGCAAGGCCCGCGAGCTGTCGTACTCGGTGCTGTACTGGCTGCAGACCGAGGCGCCCCGGCCGGACGGCGGGACCGGCTTCCCCGGCCTGCGCCTGCGCGGCGACGTGACCGGCAGCCGGGACGGCCTGGCGCAGGCGCCCTACATCCGGGAGTCACGCCGCGTCCGGGCCGAGTACACGGTGGTCGAGCAGGACCTGTCACTGGCCGTCCGCGGCGACCACGGCGCCGTCAGCTACCCGGACTCGATCGGCGTGGGGATGTACCGCATCGACCTGCACCCGTCGACCGGCGGCGACAACTACATCGACGTCGGCTCCTGCCCCTTCGAGATTCCGCTCGGCGCGCTGATCCCGCAGCGCGTCGAGAACCTGCTCCCGGCCGGCAAGAACATCGGCACGACGCACGTCACCAACGGCAGCTACCGGCTGCACCCGGTCGAGTGGAACGTCGGCGAGGTCGCCGGCCTGCTCGCCGACTTCTGCCTGGCGCGGGGCGAGTCCCCGCGCGCGGTCCGCGGCACCCCCCGCCTGCTGGCCGAATTCCAGGACCGCCTCTCGGCGGCCGGCGTGGAGATGCGCTGGCCCCGGATCGTGGGCTACTGAACACCCCCGGAGGAGAAGATCATGAGATTGGGAAAGGGTGTGCGCGGTGTCGCCGCGGCACTGGCCGGCGTCCTCGCGCTGTCCGCCTGCGGTGGCGGTGACGACGCCGGGAACAAGGGCCCGGCCAGTCTGCGGATGACCATCTGGTCGGCCAACGAGGCGCACCTCAAGCTGTTCAACGAGATCGCCGACGAGTACCGCAAGACCCATCCGGAGGTCGCGGCCATCACGTTCGACCCGCTGCCCTTCGAGACCTACACCACGACGCTGACCACCCAGATCGCCGGCGGGAACGCGCCCGACCTAGCCTGGGTGTTGGAGAACTCCGCCCCCGACTTCGTCGCCTCGGGCGCGCTGCTGCCGCTCGACGAGACCCTCAAGAAGGCCGAGGGCTACCAGTACGACGACATCTCCCCGGCCACCCTCAAGCTCTGGCAGAACGGCGGCAAGCTGTACGCGTACCCGTTCTCCACCTCGCCGTTCGGGGTCTTCGTCAACACCGACCTGCTCAAGAAGGCCGGCCAGAAGACGCCGGCCGAGTTGGTCGCGGCCGGGCAGTGGAACTGGGACAACGCGCTGGCCGTCGCCGGCGCCACCGCGGGCGCGACCGGCAAGGCCGGCCTCGTGATCCGCGACTTCGACTACAAGGGCTGGGACAACCTGTCGACCTTCTGGACGGGTTGGGGCGCCCAGGCGTGGAGCGAGGACGGCAAGTCCTGCGGCTTCACCGCCCCGGAGATGGTCGAGGCGATGACCACCCTCCACAAGGCGATCTTCACCGGGAAGGCGCTGCCCGGCCCGGGCACGACCGCCGACTTCTTCGCCGGTGACGCGGCCATGACGGTCACCCAGATCTCCCGCGCCTCGCTGCTGAAGCCCGACGGCTTCGGCTGGGACCTGGTCCCGCTGCCGGCCGGGCCGAAGGGCAGCTACTCGGTGGTCGGCCAGGCCGGCGTCGGAGTCATGAAGAAGAGCCCGAACGCCCAGGCCGCCGCCGATTTCCTGGCGTTCCTGACCAACCCCACCAACTCGGCCAAGCTCGCCCAGTTCTTCCCGCCGCCGCGCCAGTCGCAGCTCACCGCGGAGACGCTGGCCAAGACGAACCCGACGCTGAAGCCCGAGCAGTTGCAGAAGGTCGTCATCGACGGCATCACCAACGGCGTCATCAAGCCCAGTCACGCCGGGCAGGCCGAGCTGAGCCAGCAGGTCCGCGCCGGGCTCGACCCGCTGTGGAAGCCGGACGCGGACGTCACCGCCGTCCTCGGCGCGCTCTGCGCCAAGATCCAGCCGCTGCTGGCGAAGTAGGGCAGCCGGACCATGTCCCAGACGGACACGCGGGTGGGCGGGGTCGAGGCCGCGCCCACCCGGGGCGGGTCGCGGCGGTACTGGACCAGCCGCCGCCGCGACCAGCTCACCGGTTACCTGTTCATCGCGCCGCAGCTGCTCGGCAGCGTCGCCTTCGTGATCCTGCCGCTGATCCTGGTGGTCTGGTACAGCCTGCACGAGTGGAACGTGCTGGCCGGCACGTTCGAGTTCGTCGGCGCCGAGAACTACTCGGCGCTCGCCGACGATCCCAACCTCGGCGCGGTGCTGCGGGCCACCGGGCTGTTCTCCGTCGGCCTGGTCGTGTTCAACCTCGGCCTGGCGCTGCTGCTGGCCGTCCTGCTCAACCAGAAGCTGCGCGGCACGATCGTGTTCCGCACCCTGTTCTTCTCGCCGGTGGTGGTCTCGCTGGTGGCCTGGACCATCGTGTGGGGGTTCCTGCTGCAGGACGACGGCGGCGTGAACGGCCTGCTCGACACGGTCGGCGTGGACGGACCAAACTGGCTGCGCGGCGAGGGCACCGCGATGCTCTCGGTCGTCGTGGTGCAGGTGTTCAAGAACGTCGGGCTGAACATGGTGCTCTTCCTGGCCGCCCTGCAGGGCGTGCCGGCGGAGATGTACGAGGCCGCCGAGGTCGACGGAGCCAGCCGGATACGCCAGTTCTGGCGGATCACCGTGCCGCTGATCAGCCCCACGATCCTGCTCACCTCGATCATCACGGTGGTCGGCTCGTTGCAGGTCTTCGCGCAGATCGCGGTGCTCACCCAGGGTGGGCCCGGCACCTCGACCACCGTGCTCGTCTACTACCTCTACCAGCAGGCGTTCCAGTTCCACCACTTCGGCTACGGCGCCACGCTGTCGATCGTGCTGTTCGCCATCGTGCTCGCGCTCACCGTGCTGCAGTGGCAGATGCGCAAGAGATGGGTCTTCCATGAATCGTGACCTGTCGCCCCGGACCAAGCTGGTGCTCTACGGGGTGTTGCTGGTCCTGGCGATCCCGTTCGTCTTCCCGACCTGGTGGATGGTCACCTCCTCGCTGAAGCCGGTCGCCGACATCTTCGCCTTCCCGCCGCAGCTGCTGCCGGCGAGTCCGAAGCTGGACGCGTACCAGCGGGTGTTCGAGTTGCAGCCGTTCGGCCGGCAGTACCTGAACAGCCTCTACATCGCGCTGGTGGTGACCGTCGGCACGCTGGCCGTGTCCGCGCTGTCCGGGTACGCCTTCGCCCGGATCCGGTTCCGCGGCCAGAACGTGCTGTTCCTGGTGGTGCTCGCGGGCCTGCTCATCCCGAGCGAGGTGACGATCGTGCCGCTGTTCCAGATGTTCTTCAAGCTGGACCTGGTCGACACCCACTGGCCGCTGATCCTGGTGCCGATCCTCGGCGCGCCCAGCGTGCTGGCGACGTTCATCATGCGGCAGTTCTTCGTCAGCCTCCCCGGCGAGTTGGAGGAGGCGGCGCGGGTCGACGGGCTGGGGCGCTTCGCGACCTTCTGGAAGATCGCGCTGCCGCTGTCCCGGCCCGCGCTGGGCGCGGTCGCCATCTTCACGTTCCTGCACAGCTGGAACCTCTACCTGGAACCGATCGTGTTCCTCTCCTCGCCGGAGAAGTTCACCCTGCCCCAGGCGCTCACCCAGTTCGTCGACGCCTACGGCGGCCCGATGTGGAACGTCCAGCTCGCCGCGGCGTCGATGACCGCGCTGCCGGTCCTGGTGGTCTTCGTCATCGCGCAGAAGCAGTTCGTCGAGGGCCTGGCGCACACCGGACTCAAGGGGTGACGAGGCCCGCTCCCCTCGTGGGCCTCGACATCGGCGGCACCAAGACGGCGGCGGCGCTGGTCGGACCCGACGGGGAGGTGCTCGGGCGTCGCCTGGCACCCACCCCCGCCGCGTCGGGCCCGACGGCCGTGCTGGACACCGCCGCCGGGCTCGCCCGCGGGCTGCTCGACGCGGCCGGCGCCGGCCCGGTCGGCGTGGGCACCGCCGGCACGGTCCACCCGACGACCGGCACCATCCGGTACGCCACCGACAGCCTGCCCGGCTGGGCGGGCACCAGGGTCGCCGACGAGCTGGCCGAACGGCTGGGTCGACCGGTCCGGGTCACCAACGACGTCAACGCCGCCGCACTGGGCGAGGGCTGGGTGGGAGCGGGACGGGACTGCCCGCACCTGCTGCTGGTCGCGGTCGGCACCGGCCTCGGCGGAGCCATGATCCGGGGTGGCCGCCTGGCGACCGGTGCCCGGGGCGCCGCCGGCGAGGTGGGGCACCTGCCGGCCCCCGGCGCCGAGCGGCTGCGCTGCGGGTGCGGCCGGGACGGACACCTGGAGGGCATCGCCTCGGGCAGCGGGCTGTCCGCCGCGTACGCCCTGGAGACCGGCCTGCGGATCAGCGGGCAGGACGTGGCCGAGCGTGCCACGGCGGGCGACCCGGTCGCCCGGGAGGTCGTGGACCTCGCCGGCACGGCCCTCGGCCGGGCGCTCGCGGGACTGGTCGCCGTCCTCGATCCGCAGGCGGTGGTGGTGGCGGGCGGGGCGGCCGGCGCCCTGCTCCCCGGCGCCCGCGCCGCCTTCGCCGCCGAACTGCCCGCGGCCTGGGCAGACGTGCCCCTGCTCCCTGCGGCGCTGCGTGCCGACGCGGTCGTGGTGGGCGCCGCCCGACTGGCCGGCGACCCCGGCCCGACACCGGCCGTGGCCGACGACGAGAGGACGAGACCGTGAGTGTGTTCGACGACCTGGCCGGTGGCCTCGTGATCTCCTGCCAGCCGCTGCCCGACGAACCCGACGACCCGATGCGCGACCCGTACGTCCAGGCCCGGGTGGCCGCGTCGGTGGTACGGGGCGGCGCGGTGGCGGTCCGGGCCAACGGCACCGCCGACATCACGGCGATCCGCGCCGCCGTCGACGTGCCGGTCATCGGGTTGCACAAGCACGGCGTCGACGGGGTGTTCATCACCCCGACGGCAGCGCACGCGGTCGACGTCGCCGAGGCCGGGGCACACATCGTCGCCGTGGACGCCACCAACCGTCCCCGTCCGGACGGGCGGACCTTCGCCGACACGGTCCGCGCGGTACGGGAGCGGACCGACGCGCTGGTCCTCGCGGACGTCTCCACGGCGGCGGAGGGGGTGGCCGCCGTCCGCGACGGTGCGGACGCGGTCGCCACGACGCTCTCCGGCTATACGCCGTCCAGCCCACCCGGCGACGGCCCCGACCTGGTGCTCGTCGCAAGGCTCGCCGCGCTCCTGCCGGTGCCCGTGATCGCCGAGGGCCGTTACCGGAGTCCGGAACAGATCGACCGGGCCTTCGCGGCCGGAGCCCACTCGGTGGTGATGGGAAACGCCGTCACCTCTCCGCTGTGGATCACGCGCCGGCTCGTCGCGGCCACCCGCCGGGCGGCCGTGACGCACGCGGAGCACCGGGCCTGACGCCGGCCCCCGCGCCGCTGGAGAGTCCGTCTGCCCCGGCCGGGCCGGCACGATCGTCGTCGCGAGGGCGCGGCCGGCAGTGCGCCGGGTGCGGAGGATCACCTCCGCACCCGGCGCCCGGCTGCTACAGCTCCCGCACCCTGACGTTGCGGATGTCGATCAGGTCGCTGTTGCCGTGGTTCTGCAACCCGACGAATCCGCTCAGGAACTGGCGCAGGTCCGTCGGCGGGTCGCCCTGGCGGGACGAGGCCTTGCCCGGCGTGTTGTCGAACTCGTTGATCACGACGCCGTTACGGGTGATCGTGTAGTGCTGCCCGACCACCCGGATCTCGTAGTCGTTCCACTGGCCCTTCGGAGTCACCCCGGCCTGGTCCAGCCCGACCGGGTCGAAGTTGTAGATCGACCCGGTCTTCTGCGGCTCGCCGGTGGGACCGTCGTAGATCTGGATCTCGTGACCGCAGTAGATGGCCACCCAGGCCTGGGAACTACGGGCCGACCCGACCGTCCCGCAACTGCCGGCCGGTCGCTGGTCGAGCGGGATTCTGGGATCCGGGAACCGGACGAAGGCGCCACTGTTGGCGTGGACGCCTTCGGCGGAGACGTCCCGGAACTGCATCCGCAGCGAGAAGTCGGCGAACTCCTGCTTGGCGTACCAGAGCATGCCGAGCCCGCCGGAGCTGCGGATGGACCCGTCGGGTCGCAGCGTGAACGACCCGCCGGGTGCCTGCCGCCAGTCGGCCAGTGACTGCGCCGTCCCGTCGAAGATGGCCCGGTAGCCGCTGATCTTGCCGATCTCGGACTGGGCCGCCGCCCGGCTCAGCGTCGACGCCTCGCGGTTGTCGAGCACGCCGCCGGAGCGCAGCCCGGCGACCACGTCGCTGACGTGGCTGACGAACTGGCCGTGGTTCGGCCACATGCGCTCGTCGTCGATCAGGTCGTTGACGGTGCAGTTGCCGCCGACCTGGTGGTTGGTCACGCCGGTGTCGGCGTCGAGGAGCCGTACCGTCCTGCGGGTGTCCGGTGCGGCACAGCCGACGACCACCTCGATCGTTGCGGTGGCCACCTCGCCGTCGGCGTAGGTCACCTTCACCGTCGCCTGGTAGGTGCCGAACTTCGCGTACGTGTGGGTGGGGTTGGCCTCGCGCGACGGGGCGCTGCCGTCACCGAAGTTCCACTCCCAGGCCACGCCGCCGGCCTTCGCGCTGGAGAAGGCGATGGTCTTCGGGTTGCTCTGCGCGACGGCCCGCGCGGTGGCGTGGTTCGGGTTCGGCGTGGCCGGGCCGCCCTGGTATGCGATCCGGATCAGCTTCTGGTTCGGGTGCAGGCTGAAGAACCCGCCGGCGTAGTCCAACAGGTAGAGCGCGCCGTCCGGGCCGAACTTGGCGTCCATCCAGGACTGGAGCTGGGTGCCGCCGCTGCCCGAGCGGATGATGCTGCGCAGGTCCTCGGCGAAGGCCGGGGGCCCCTGCTTCGGCACGTTCGCCGGGTCGACGGTCACCGCGACGCGGTTGTTGGCGTTGGACTGGTCACCGATGAACCACTTGTTGTCCCAGTACGCCGGCCAGGCCACGCCGCTGTCGACGTCGACCTTCTCCCGCTGGTAGGTGGGGCCGTCCATGATGGCCTGTCCGCCGCCCTTGAGGTACGGCTGGGTGAACGTCTCCTCACCGACCTGGTAGGTCGGCAGGCCGCTGCCGTCGGTGCGCTTCGGGTAGACCGGGCCACCGCCCTGCGGCGAGTACCAGATCATGTTGTCCCGCGCCGGCGGGATGTCGACCAGCCCGGTGTTGCGCGGCGAGGTGTTCTTCAGGTTGTCGCAGTCGTACCAGCCGGCGAGCACGTTGGCGTCGGTGTTGCTGCGGTCCCGGTAGGGCTGCCGGTTGCCCATGCAGTACGGCCAGCCCTGGTTGCCGGCGGAGGTGATGATCGTCGCCGTCTCGTACTTCGCCGGCCCGAGCTCCGGGCTGGGGCCACCGGCGTCCGGGCCGACCCACGCGGCGGTCAGCCAGTCGTTGACCGGGTCCCAGGCGATCCGCGCGATGTTGCGGACACCCATCACGTAGATCTCCGGACGGGTCTTGCCGCCGCCCTCCTCCTTGCCGGTGAACAGGTTGCCGTCGGGGATCGTGTAGGTGCCGTCCGGCTCCGGGTGGATCCGCAGGATCTTGCCGTTGAGGTCGTTGGTGTTGCCGGAGGTACGCCGGGCGTCCTGGAACGACACGCCCTGGTACTCCTGGGTCCAGTTGTTGCCGGAGTAGCCGCTGGAGCCGCCGGAGGAGTTGCTGTCGCCGGTACCGATGTAGAGGTTGCCACTCTCGTCGAAGGTCATCCCACCGCCCGCGTGGCAGCAGCTGTGGATCTGCGTGTCCCAGTGCAGCAGGTCCTTGCGGGTGCCCTGGTCGATGGTCTGCTTGGCGGCGTCGTAGGTGAACCGGGATACCGTCCGCTGGCCGATCCGCTTGACCCGGTCGATCGACTCGTGCGGCATCCAGTAGACGTAGATCCAGCGGTTCTGCGCGAACTTCGGGTCGAGGGTGATGCCGACCAGGCCCTCCTCGTTCTTCACCAGCTCGCTGCCGCTGCCCCGGTTGCCCATCACCGGAAGGGTGGTGAGGAGCTTGACCTGCTTGGTCTTCGGGTCCCACTGGTGGATGGTCCCGCAGCCGAGGCCGACCTTGGGGTCGTCCCAGCTGACGATCGGCCCGGACGGGCAGGCCGCCTTGCCGATGTAGAACACCGTGCCGTCGGGCGCGATGGTCAGGCCGTGCGGCTCGCCGATCTGGTCGAGCTGGCCCGGCTGGTTGGTGGCGGTCAGCCGCTCGATCCGGTAGTTCGAGGCGACGGTCGCCTGGCAGTCGCCGCGGACCAGGCCGGCGGTCCACCTGATCGCGCCGAGCAGGTGGCTGCGGAACTGCTTGTCGGTGGTGTAGCTGGCCTCGGTGCGCCCCATGCCGGTGTAGAAGGACCGGCCGCCGTCGTAGTCCTGGCACCAGGAGATCGGGTGGAAGGCGCCGTTGCCGCTCAGGCCCGGGTTGTAGGTGCCCTCCTCGACCTGCGCGACGGTGTGCACCCGGCCGGTCGGGCTCGGGTCCCAGTTGATCCACTGGTCGGACCGCTTCCAGGTCAGCGGTAGGCCCTGGTTGGCCGGGTGCTGCCGGTCGGTGAGGTCGACCACGGCCTGCTGCACCGTGCTGTCCGGCGGCGGGCCGGCGTCGGGTCCGATCAGCCACAGCTCGGCGAGCTGGATCAGCGGTTCCCCGCTGTTGGCGGTGACGTTGAGCCGGTAGTGCTGGTAGGCCTTGCTGTTGGTGAAGCTGAACTGCCGGGTCTGGAACCGCTGCGGGAACGTCTCGTTGCTGCGGGTGTCCAGGTCCGTCCAGGTGGTGCCGTCCTCGGAGCCCTGCAGGGTCCAGTTCTTCGGGTCCCGGCCGGGGAAGTCGTTGGCGGAGGTCAGCGCGTAGCGGCTCACCACCACCGGCTTCGCCAGCTTCACCGCCAGCCAGCCGGTCGGGTTGAAGGTCAGCCATTTGGTCCCGGTCGACCCGTCGATCACCTTCGCGGCGGTCTCGTTCGGCGGGTTCTCGGCGCTCGCCGAGGCGGAGACGGGCTTCTCGGCGTTCGGCAGGCCGGCGGCCGGGCGGGTGCCGATCAGGCCGGTGAACCAGGCGGAGGTGGGTTGGGCGCGGGCCGCGTCGTGCACGCCGAGGAAACCGCCACCGCCCTTGATGTACGCCTGGAAGGCGGCTTCCTGGGCGTCGTCGAGGGTGACGCCGTTGGCGGACAGGAACACCACGCTCCGGTACCGGGCCAGGTTGCCGAAGGTGAACACCCCCGGGTCGGCGGACGCGTCGACGGCGAAGCCGTGCTCCGCGCCCAGGTCCCGGATCGCGTCGACAGCCTTGGTGACCGGGTCGTCCTGCTGGTCCACCGGACCGTGGAAGACCAGCAGCTTCACCGCGGCAGCGGCCTCGGCGGGCGCCGCCTGCACGGGCGCCGGGCCGGCGGCGTGCGCGGGCAGGGCCAGCAGGCCGAGCGTCAGCACGGCGCTCGCGGCGAGGGCGCTCGTGCGTCGTAGGGCCCGGCGGGTGACCGGTGGTGGGGCGGCTGTGACGTCGACGGGCCGACGTCCGCCCCATCGGGACAGCCGGAAACGGCGTTGTTGAGCCATTTCGACTCCTTCACAGGTGAGGTGTGGCGGAGGTGCGTTGTCCGAGCGGGTCGAGCAGGAGACGGTGCGTCAGTTGTGCTGGTGCTGCCCGGCGCCGGTGGTGGTGCCGGTGGCGTTCGCCGGGTGGGAGTGGTGGTCGTGGCCCGGGGGCATCGTCCCGTCCTCGTCCAGGACGTGCAGCATGGTCGACATGCCACCGTCGGAGTGGAACTGCATGTGGCAGTGCAGCATCCAGTGCCCCGGTCCGACCGAGTCACCGGCCGCCACCTGGAACCCGAACGAGTCACCGGGGCCGAGCGGCTTGTTGTCGATGATCGGGACGCCGTCGGCGAACGGCTGTCCGTTGTCCACCAGGCCGGTCCGGGTGTCCGCCCAGGAGTGCCCGTGCAGGTGGAAGGTGTGCATGTCGTTGCCGATGCCGACGACGACGAACTCGACCTTCTCCCCCTTGCGGGCGACCAGGCAGGTCGGCCCCGGCTGCGGGTTCTGCGCGTCGCAGGTGTCGGCGGCCGCGCCGCGGCGCAGGTTGATGCTCTGCCGATCACCGAAGACCACGGTGTAGGTGCGATCCGGCTTCGGGTCGCCGGGTCGCCGGACCACCAGCCCGCCGAAGAGCCCCGCGCCGAGGCCCTGGGTGCCGTGCGGACCGCCCACCACGTGGTCGTGGTACCACCAGTAGCCGGCCGTGCCCGGCGAACCGGTCTTCCTGTTCCGCTGCTGGGCGAACCAGGTGTACGTGCGCGACTCGCCGGGCGGGACGAAGGAGCCGCTCTGCACGGTGCCGTCGGAGAGCTGGGTGTACTTGACCCCGTGCACGTGCAGCGAAACGCCCAGTGGGTGCGCCGGGTCGGTACGCAGCTGCGTCAGGGTGGCCGCCGGCACCAGGTTGTGCAGGGTGATGGCGACGCACTCCCCCTCGGTCATCTCGATCGTCGGGCCCGGGTAGGAGGCCGTCTGCGGGGTGAGGCCGTAGCCGAGCCGGATCTGGGTGCCGTCCTTGGGCAGCTCCACCGCGTACAGCTGCATGCTGCGGTCCGGCTTGGCACAGCCTTCCGGCCGTTCGGCGAAGAACGCCCCGGAGCGTGCGGCGGCCAGGCCGCCGGCGCCGACCAGGGTCAGCAGCACGGTGGCCGCCACCACCAGCAGCCGGCGGGTGCTCGGTCCGCGGCGCTGGCCGGCACGGTCGTCCTCGGGCGCCCCGCCGTCCCCGGGCGGCGGGGGGTCCTCGACGAGACGCCAGGCGCTCACCGGTCACCCCGCAGGTCGACGATGCGCTGGTAGCTGCGCTCGGCGGCGCCGAGGGAGCCCGGCGGGTTGGGCTGGGCATTCGGCCCGGTGTCCTGCTCCCACAGATAGGTGAACCGGCCACCCCCGTCGAGCTCGGTGAAGAACTCGGCGAACGGGATGACCCCGGCGCCGAACTCGACGTCCAGGTAGGAGTTGCCCTGCTGCGGGTCGGGCAGCGGGACGCCGTCCTTGACGTGGAACAGCGGGAACCGGTGCGGATGCGCGTTGACGTAGTCGACCGGCCGGAACCCCGGGTACTTGCGGGCGCCCCCGTACGCCCACAGGATGTCCATCTCCAGGAACACGTACCGGGGATCGGTCAGCTCCAGGAACAGGTCGTACAGCCGCACGCCGGGCCGGTCGACGGCGAAGCTGAACTCGATGGTGTGGTTGTGTTGGTAGAGCTTGATCCCCCGGGCCGCGGCGGCGGCGCCCCACGCGTTGAACTCGGCGGCGGCGGCCTGGTACCCGGCGATGGTGCGGTTGCCGGTGGGCGCCTGCGCGGTGCCGAGGGCCGGCATGCCGAGGGTCTCGGCGACGTCCAGTTCCCACTCCAGGTTGTTCCGGAAGTCACCGAGCCCGCGGTGGCTGCCGGCCGCCTTCAGCCCGTTGTCGTCGAGCAGCCGGCGGATCTGCGCCGGCGTGATCGGGCCGACGTTGCCCTGGGTGTAGCCGGCGAACTCCACCTCCCGGTAGCCGATGCGGGACAGCTCCTCGAAGACGGCCGCGAAGCCGAACTGCGTGACCTTGTCCCGGACGCTGTAGAGCTGGATGCCCAGGTGCCCGCGCGGCACCAGGTGGCCGTTCGAGGCGCCGCCGGACGCCGTGGCGGGCAGCGCTCCGGCGAGGCTCGCCGCGCCGACCGCGACGGTGGAGCCGGCGAGGCCGCGCAGTAACGCCCGACGGTCGATCCTGTTCTTCGCCATGGTTGTTCCCCTTCGATCGTCAGCAGCAGCTGCTCGGGTTGGCAGAGGAGGGCGCGCCGCCGGGGCAGCACGCGGAGAGCGGCGCGATCCGCACGTCGCGGAAGCTCACGACGTCGGCGGTGCCGTGGTTCTGCAGTCCGATGTATCCGCGGGCGTACTGGCGGCCGGCGCCGCCCGGGTCGTCGGCCCGGGGCGGGCTGAACACCGCGTCCGGGGTGTTCACGTACTCGTTGATCAGTTCGCCGTTGCGGAAGACGGAGTAGTGCTGGCCCACCACCCGGATCTCGTAGTCGTTCCAGGTGCCCTTCGGGGCCACCTGCGCGCCGGCCAGGTCGACCCGGTCGAAGCCGTACACCGATCCGCTCTTGTACTGGTCGCCGTCGGGCCGGTCGTAAATCTGCAGCTCGTGGCCGTACTTGATGGCCACCCACTCGGGCCGGGACTCCTGGGCGTGGCCGTGCACGTCTGGGAAACGGACGAAGACCCCGCTGTTGGCGCGGCCGGTGCCGGGGGCGTCGTCGCGCCACCGCAGCTTCAGCGAGAAGTCGCCGTACTCGGCGGTGGGGAGCCAGAGCATGCCGAGGCCGGGGACGGCCCGGCTGGTGATCGAGCCGTCGGCGTTGCGGGTGAAGCCGCCCGCGCCGACGTGCTCCCACCGGTCGAACGACGCCGCCGAGGCGTCCAGCAGCGGCTGGTAGCCGTTCTTCCCGTCCGGCTTGCCGACGCCGGAGCGGGCGGCGGCGCTCACCAGGCGACCGTGTTCCTTGTGGTCGATCAGGCCGAGGTGGTGCAGGTGCTCCGCGACGTCCGTGACGTGCTTGACGAACTGGCCGTGGTTGGGCCACGCCTTCTCGTCGTGGATGGCGTTGTTGATCGTGCAGCCGTCGGCGACCACCCGGTTCGGCACGCCGCTGTCGACCGTGCCGAGCCACACCGTCGGCCGGGTGTCCGGCACCGGGCAGGCGCTGGGGCCGCTGGCGACCACGGTGAAGGTGACCGACGCGGTGCCCGAGGTGTTGCCGGCCTTGTCGGTGGCCCGGTAGCTGACCGTGTGCCCGCCGGGCTGGTTTACGGTGACCGGGGCCGAGTAGCGGGCGTACGGCTGCCCGTCGAGGGAGTACTCGACGCGGTCGACGCCCGAGCCGGCGTCGGCGGCGGTGAGGATGACGGTGGCGCTGCCGAGGTAGGCGCCGTGGTCGTCGAGCTGGCCGGAGAGCGCCGCCGTGACGGTCGGCGGGGTGGTGTCCGGCGCCGGCGGGTCGACCACGGTGAACGACACCGACTGCGGGGTCGAGGTATTGCCGGCCTTGTCGGTGGCCCGGTAGCCGACCGTGTGCTGGCCGACCTGGTTGACGGTGACCGGCGCCGAGTAGGCGGCGTAGGGCTGCCCGTCGAGGGAGTACTCGATCCGGTCCACGCCGGTGCCGGCGTCGGTGGCCGAGATGGTGACCGTGGCGGCGCCGACGTACGCCCCGGCGCTGTCCCGCTGGCCGCTCACCGTGGCGGTCGCCGTCGGTGGCGTGGTGTCCGGGGCGGGCGGCTGCACCACGGTGAACGACACCGACTGCGCGGCCGAGGTGTTCCCCGCCTTGTCCGTCGCCCGGTAGCTCAGCGTGTGCTGCCCCGACTGGTTGACCGTCACCGGCGCGGAGTAGCCGGCGTAGGCGGCCCCGTCCAGGGAGTACTCGATCCGGTCGACACCCGACTCGGTGTCCGTGGCGGACAACGTCACGGTGGCGCTGCCGACGTAGGCACCGTTGTCGTCGCGCTCCCCGGTGACCGCGGCGCTCGCGGTCGGCGGGGTGGTGTCCGGCTCCGGCGGTCGCACCACGGTGAACGACACCGACTGCGCGGCCGAGGTGTTGCCCGCCTTGTCCGTCGCCCGGTAGCTCAGCGTGTGCTGGCCGGGCTGGGTCACCGCGACCGGCGCGGTGTAGGTGGCGTACGGCTGCCCGTCGAGGGAGTACTCGATCCGGTCGACGCCCGACTCCGTGTCGGTGGCCGACAGCGTCACCGTCGCCGAGTCCACGTACGCGCCGTTGTCGTCGCGCTCCCCGGTGAGCGCGGCCGTCGCGGTCGGCGGGGTGGTGTCCGGCTTCGGCGGTTCCACCACCGTGAAGGAGACCGACTGGGCTGCGGAGGTGTTGCCCGCCTTGTCGGTGGCCCGGTAGGTCACCGTGTGCTGCCCCGGCTGGTTGACCGTCACCGGCGCCGAGTAGGTGGCGTAGGCGGCGCCGTCCAGGGAGTACTCGACCCGGTCGACACCCGACTCGCTGTCCGTGGCGGACAACGTCACGGTGGCGCTGCCGACGTAGGCGCCGTTGTCGTCGCGCTGCCCGGTGACCGCGGCCGTCGCGGTCGGCGGGGTGGTGTCCGGCTTCGGCGCCTCCACCACGGTGAACGACACCGACTGCGGGGTGGAGGTGTTGCCCGCCTTGTCGGTGGCCCGGTAGGTCACCGTGTGCTGCCCCGGCTGGTTGACCGTCACCGGCGCCGAGTAGGTGCCGTAGGGGCCGCCGTCCAGGGAGTACTCGACCCGGTCGACGCCGGAGCCCTCGTCGGTCGCGGACAGCGTCACCGTCGCCGACCCCAGGTAGGCGCCGGTGTCGTTCCGCTCGCCCGACACCGCGGCCGACGCGGTCGGCGGCGTGGTGTCCGAGCCGCCACCGGTGACGACCAGGAGGCCGGCCATCCCGCCGTGGCCCGGGATGGCGCAGAAGTAGCGGTACGTGCCGGGCGAGAGCACCACGTCGACGGTCCACCGGCCGCCGTTGGCATCCGTCGGGTCGGCCAGGATGTTCACGTCGACGTCGCTGTTGTACGCCGGGTTGGTGGTGTCGAAGGTCAGGGTGTGCTGCATGCCGGTGGTGTTGCCGGTCGCGGCGCTGTTCTCGAACACGAGCGTCGCCGGCCCGGCGACGGCGGTGGTGGGCGCGGAGAGGTACGAGAGGAAGTTGTCGCCGGCGGTCCAGGTCAGCACCTGGGCCTGTAGCTGCCGGGGCGGCCCGCTCGCGTCGGCTGTCCGTGCGCGGTCGGCGTCGACCGGGCGCGCGTTCGCCGGGGCCGCCACCAGTCCGGCGGTCACCAGCAGCAGGACCGCCGTGGCGACTGCCGCAATCGCATGCCGGAGCCGGCCCACGGAGAGCCGACCGGGCGGTGAGTACCCGTTCATGGATTCCTCTTTCACGGTCCGAGGGGGACACCGGCGCAGCGTGCATCGGCCGGCCGATGTCATGAGTAGTCAGCGCTGCCGCGTCCCGAGGCTTCGGGAGCTGCCCAGGGGCGGCAGGGGCACACCTGTCCGCGGATCCAGGTCGAGCGTCGTCACATGCCCGTACGAACCCTTCATCAGATCGACGGCTTCTTCGTATCGGCAGCCTGTGCGCCCCTCCCTGGCCGCACGAGGTCCTCGGCCGTGACCAGCTGTCACGGTCGTCCTGGGTGAACGGGGTCTGCCTGATGCCAGCGGCGAGCCGGTTCGCGCGCGGGTCAGACAGGTGCCGCGTCGGGGTGACGGGATGTGAGTGTGAAGGGATGGGCATCGGTCAAGCCACGGCGCGTTTCCGCACCGGGGCGCTGTCTTGGAGCGCCGACCCGGGGTGCCATCCCTGGCCTTACCCGTGGCCGCCGGGCGTGTTGCGCCGCCTGGGACCACGGTCGAGAATCACCGCGCCGCCGGTTCTTCTCGATGAAACATATTGATGTGCACCGACACTACTGACTTGCTGTCAGCGTGTCCAGACCTTTCGTCGACACTGACACTACTTTCATTCAGAATGACGAAAGTCGGTAGCGTCGCAGGTCGCGTAGGCGTTACACCCCGCCAGCGCTGCCCTGAGGGCGCCGGTCAGGAGACGGGTTCGGGGCAGCAGACCGTCAGCGCACCGGGGACGACCCGCACCTTGAGCTTGGTAACCTCCCTGCGGGCGCCGCCGTCGAGTTCGTACCTGCGCGGCGCCGCGAGGCGGACCCTGACCCTGCGGCCCCGCGTGATGCGTACGAACGGCGACTCCGCCGAGTGGCCGGCGGCCATCCGGCCGAGGGTGCGCGCCCAGTCCACCGCGCCGTCGGCGGTGGACACGCCAACCTCCAGGCAGCCGTCGTCGGGGCGGGCGTCGTCGAAGGCGGGGATGCCGCCGGTGATGGTGCCGACGTTGCCGAACAGCACGCAGCTCGCCTCGCCGTCGAACCACTCGGCGCCGTCGACGGTGATCCGGGTGCGGACCAGTTCGCCCCGGACGTGCCGCAGCCCCGTCCACATGTACGCGAGGCGGCCGAACCTGCCCTTGAGCGTACGGTTGGCGTCGCGGATGAGATCGCCGTCGAAGCCGGCGCCGGCCATCACGGCGAAGTGTTCGCCGTTGAGCCTGCCGAGGTCCAGGGCGCGGCGCGGGCCGCGCAGGCCGATCCGGACCGCCGCGGAAAGGTCCTCGGGGATGCCGAGGTTGGCGGCGAAGAGGTTGGCGGTGCCCGCGGGCAGGATCGCCATGGCGGCGCCCGAGCCGGCGAGGGCGTCGGCGCAGCGCTGCACCATGCCGTCGCCGCCCCACACGAAGACCAACTCGGCGCCCTTCTTCAGCGCCTTGCGGACCTTCTTCGGCGCCTTGCGGCTCTTCTGCACCTCGCACCAGATCAGGTTCTCGACCCCGGCGCCGGCCAGCTCCGCGCGTAGCGCGTCGAGGCCGCCGCCGAGGGTCTTTCTGCGGTGGGCGACGACCGCGACCGTGCCGACAGCCGCCGGCGCGGCGTCCGCCGCGGTACTCGTGCTCATGGCGGGCGGTGATACCCAGCCCGCGCGGTTCCCACGCCCGGCCGGTGGGAGCGACCCCACCGGCCGGGACGCGACGGTCAGAGGGTACGGGCGAGACGGTCGGCGAGGATGCGGGTGAACCGGGACGGGTCGGCCAGCTCCCCACCCTCGGCGAGCAGCGCCATGCCGTACAGCAGCTCGGCGGTCTCCTTCAGCGACTCCTCGGTGCCGCCCTCCTCGTGGGCCTTGCGCAGGCCGGTGACGAGCGGGTGCCCCGGGTTCAGCTCCAGGATCCGCTTGACCGCCGGCACCTCGTGCCCCATCGCCCGGTACATCTTCTCCAGCGTCGGGGTGATGTCGTGGGCGTCACCGACGACGCAGGCGGGCGAGGTGGTCAGCCGGGAGGAGAGGCGGACCTCCTTGACGGAGTCGGCGAGGGTGTCGCCCATCCAGGTGAGCAGGTCGGCGAAGTCCTTGCGCTGCTGCTCGCGCTCGGCCTCGGCTTCCTTCTTCTCCTCCTCGGTGTCCAGGTCGACCTGGCCCTTGGCGATCGAGCGCAGGGTCCGGCCGTCGTACTGGCCGACGCGCTCGACCCACACCTCGTCGACCGGGTCGGTGAGCAGCAGCACCTCGTAGCCCTTGGCGCGGAACGCCTCCATGTGCGGCGAGTTCTCGATCATCGAGCGGGACTCGCCGGTGGCGTAGTAGATGTCGGCCTGCCCGTCCTTCATCCGGCTGACGTAGCCGGCGAGGTCGGTCGGCTCGGCCGGGTCGTGGGTCGAGGCGACCGAGAGGATCTCCAGGAGGGTGTCCCGGTTCTCCGTGTCGTCGATCAGGCCCTCCTTGACCGCCGCCCCGAACTCGGTCCAGAAGGTCCGGTAGCGCTCGGCGTGGTTGGCCTTCATGTCCTTGACGGTGGACAGGATCTTCTTGACCAGCCGGCGGCGGACCACCTGGATCTGCCGGTCCTGCTGGAGGATCTCCCGGGAGATGTTCAGCGACAGGTCGTGCGCGTCCACCACGCCCTTGACGAAGCGCAGGTAGTTCGGCATGAGCGCTTCGCAGTCGTCCATGATGAAGACGCGCTTGACGTAGAGCTGCACGCCGCGGCGACCCTGCGGGGCGAAGAGGTCCAACGGGGCGTGGGAGGGGATGAACAGCAGCGCCTCGTACTCGAAGGTGCCCTCGCCCTTCATGTGCACGATGTCCAGCGGGTCGGCCCAGTCGTGGCTGACGTGCTTGTAGAACTCCTTGTACTCGGCCTCGTCGACCTCGTCGCGGGGCCGGGCCCAGAGCGCCTTCATCGAGTTGAGCGTCTGAGTCTCGGTCGTGGTCGCGTCGCCCTCGACCGGGCGCTCGACGGTCATCCGGATCGGCCAGGCGATGAAGTCGGAGTACCGCTTGACGATCTCCCGGATCGTCCACTCGGCGGTGTAGTCGTGCAGGTTGTCCTCGGCGTCCGCCGCCTTGAGGTGCAGGGTCACCGCGGTGCCCTGCGGCACCTCGTCGACGGCCTCGACGGAGTAGGTGCCCTCGCCGGCCGACTCCCAGCGGGTGCCGCCGGTCTCCCCCGCCCGCCGGGTCACCAGCTCCACCCGGTCGGCGACCATGAACGCCGCGTAGAAGCCGACCCCGAACTGGCCGATCAGCTCCTGCCGCGCCCCGGCGTCGGCGGACTCGCGCAGCTTGCGCAGCAGCTCCGCCGTGCCCGACTTGGCGATCGTGCCGATCACCTGGACCACCTCGTCGCGGGACATGCCGATGCCGTTGTCCCGGACGGTGAGCGTGCGCGCCGCCTTGTCGACCTCGATCTCGATGTGCAGGTCGGAGGTGTCGACCTCCAGGTCCTTGTCGACCATCGACGCCAGGCGCAGCTTGTCCAGCGCGTCCGAGGCGTTCGAGATCAGTTCGCGCAGAAAGACGTCCTTGTTCGAGTAGATCGAGTGGACCATCAGCTGGAGCAGCTGACGCGCCTCGGCCTGGAACTCCAACGTCTCGGCCTGGTTACTCACGCCGTGTCCTTTCATTCTCGAAAGCCCACCAGAGGTTCGCCGAAAGGATACGAGCCGTCGCCCACGGCGAGACGACCACGCCCGGTCGGAGTTTCCCGACCGGGCGTCATCAGGGGTACGCGCCAGCGGCCGAGCCGCCGACCGGGGACGATCAGCCCCGGGGTCGCGCGGGGGGCCGGGGGTTGCGTACGGCAGGCGCGCTTTGCCCGGAGGCTCTACCGTCGACGGTGGCGTCACCGTGGCCGCCGGGAAAGCCGAGGGCTGGTGCGACCGCCGCGTGCGGCGGTCAGTACGGTAGGGATGTGTCTCTATGGATGGCCGCGATGTGGGGGCTGGTCGGCAGCGCGGTGGCCGAGGCGCTCAACCTGTCCGGGATGATGCGCCCGACCACCGAGTCCGGGGGGCGGTGGCAGTGGCCGTGGCGGGACCGGCGGGACGCCCCGATCGTCGTGTTCGCGGTGCTGCTCCGGACCGTGGCCGGCACCGGGCTCGCCGCCGCGGCCGGGGCGGGTGGCCTCGCCACCACCGCCTTCGCCAGCTTCACCTTCGGAGTGGCGGCGCCGCTCGTGATCGCCAAGATGTTCGACCAGGTCCGGGTGACGGACCAGCCGTCCGACGACACGCGTGGCGGACCGGACGGCGAGCACGATGACGCCGCGTGAGAGCCTGCTGGGCAGGTTCGTCTCCGCGCTGTCGGCCCGGCCGGCCGCCACGGCCACGGCCGTTCCCGTGCCGACCCGCACCAGGCTGGCCGCCGCGCTCGCCGCGCGGCCCGTGGCCGCCCGAGCGGCCGGTCACGCCCCGGAGCCCGTCGGGGAACCCGACCACGGGGGGAAGCTGACCCAGCGGGTCAAGGTGGTGCTGGCCGGCATCCTGGGCGTCACCGCCGACCAGTTGCGGGTCGACGCCGACGGCGACGTCGGCATCCGCGTCGGCTCCGCCATGATCTTCGTACGGGCGCAGGACGACCCGCCGCTGGTCGACGTGTTCTCGCCGCTGCTCACCGGGGTCCAGCCGACCGAGTCGCTGTACCGGCGACTCTCCGACCTGACCAACGGTCTCGTCGTCGGCCGCGTCTACTGCACCGGGGACACGGTATGGGCGTCCGTGCCCGTCTTCGGGCAGGACTTCGTGCCCACCCACCTGCTGCTGGCCGTACGGGCCATGGTCGAGCTCGCCGACGACCTCGACGACCAACTCCGGCGGGAGTTCGGCGGCAGCCGATTCTTCGGCGAGGAGTCCTCGGGCCTGGCGGCGGTGCCCGACCCGACCGGCTACCTGCGGGACCTCGACCGGGCCGGCGCGAGCGGAGCGGGCAGCGTCCTGGTCGACCTGCTGGCCGACCGGGGGCGGACGGAGGAGCTGCGGGCCCGCGCCGAGCACGGCGACTGGCACGCCGCCGCCCGGCTCGCCGCCCTGCTCGCCGAGGAGGGGCGCGCCGACGAGGCCGAACGGTACTGGCGGATCGCCGCCGACCAGGGCGACCCGAGGGCCCGCGACGAGCTGGCCGCCCTGCTGGCCGCCCGGGGCCGACACGACGAGGCGATCGCGCTGCTGCGGCAGGCGGTCGAGGCCGACGACTGGCGCCCCCTGCCGCTGCTGCTCACGCTGCTCACCGAGCGTGGCCTCGTCGACGAGGCGATCGCGCTGCTGCGCCGCCACGCGGCCACCCGGGACTGACCCCACCGCGCCGCCGCCGTGGAGCACACGCAGCGCCCAGCCGGCCGGAGGTGCGGGTGTGGCTGCGGGTGGCCACCGACAGCGTCCGGATCTCGGTGCGGGACTTCGGCACCTGGCGCCGCCTGCCGCCCGACAACTGACGGCCCTCAACAGCCCCGCCAGCCGACGCGCCTCGCAGAGATCGGGGGCGGAGAGCCGGACGACGTCGCAGACGATCCAGGTCGGGGTACCACTTCTCGCCCCCTGTTGTGTGCCCCCACAGATGGGGCACACAACAGGACAGTCGCAGGCGACCAGTCTCACCAACCCGTCGATCCGGCCGGGGCCACGGCGCTGATGTGACGAGCGGTCCTACGGACGGGGCAGCTCGACAGGGCCCACGGCACCGACCCTCCGGACCTGTCGAGGCGGGTCGACCGGTCGCGATGCAGCCCGACGCCTCGCGGCCGCCGTACCGCCCGACCGACATTCAGGCACGGACGCCGCAGGACCACCGACGGGTGTGGCCCGCTTGTGCCGGCGCAGGAACCAAGCCTGATGCCGGACCTACCGATGCCCTGGACCAGACAATTCCCGGCTGGTCGGTTGAGGGCCCGCTGGGGTGTGTGTCCGGTTCGGCGAGGATCGCGGGTCCAGCCTGGGGTGTCATGTCCGGTTTGAGGTGGATTGTGGTGGCGGGGGCCACCGGCCCGGCGGGCATGGGTCGGGGGGCCGGGGCGTTGTAACCATCGTGAGCGCGTGCCCCCCGGACCGTTTCGGCGGCCCGGGGCGACGGCCGGAATGCCGGCCGGACCCGCGTCGTTACATCCCCCCGGGACCGCGCCCCGAACGCAGGGCGCCCCCCATTTCTGGCTTGACCTTTCCTTTCCCGTGGCGCACCCGCCCCCCTTCTGGTGTGTGCCGCGTACCCCCGATCGAAAGGTGCTTCATCATGCGTACCGATCTGATCCGTAAGGCCGCCCTGACCGCTGCCGGCCTCGCCTTCACCGGCGGCGCCATCG